>JBIPOH010000082.1:0-11372 GCA_044379435.1 Novosphingobium sp. | reverse complement strand
CTGGTCGATCGAGATCGGCAACAGCTTTATCGTGCCCGCCTTGCGCAGCACCGGTTTCAACGGGCGATTGAAGCGGCTGATGATCGACCACGCCTTCGCCTGCGGATACGAGCGCGTCGTGTTCAAGGTCGATGTGATCAACGCCCGCAGCCGTGCCGCCGTGAGCAAGCTCGGCGCGGTGGAGGAAGGGGTGATGCGGCGCGAGCGCAAGACATGGACGGGGCGCGTGCGCGATACCGTGATCTATGGCTTGCTGCGCGAAGACTGGCTGGCCCGAACCGGTCAGGCGGCCGGCGCGTGAACGAAACCCTCTATCTTGTCGCCACGCTGGTGGTGCCGATGGTGTTTGCCATCGTGTTCCACGAGATTGCCCATGGCTGGGCCGCGCGCCTGCTGGGCGATCCTACGGCTTATGAGCAGGGGCGGCTCAGCCTCAATCCGCTGCGCCATGTCGATCCGGTGGGCACGCTGATCCTGCCGGGGATGCTCAAGCTGCTGGGGCTGCCGGTGTTCGGCTGGGCCAAGCCGGTTCCCGTGAGCTATGCGCGGCTGCGCAGCCCCAAGCGCGACATGGCGCTGGTGGCAGCCGCCGGGCCGGGCATGAATTTCGTGCTGGCCGCGCTGGCGGCCGTTGGCTTCGGGCTGTTGCTGCGCATGGTCGATCCGCAGGGCGTGCCGGGGCCGGGGACGCTGTTCGTGGCGGAGAATCTCAAGAACTTCATCGCGATCAACGTGTTTCTTGGCACGTTCAACCTCCTGCCGCTGCCGCCGTTCGATGGCTCGCGCATCGTGCGGGGCCTCGCTCCCGCCGCGGGGGTGCGGCTGCTTGATCGGATCGAGCCCATCGGCATTCCGCTGTTCATGGCGGTGTTCATCGTGCTGCCCTGGCTGTTTCCGGGCCTGCATATCATCGATCGGCTGATTGGCCCGCCAATGGAATGGATGCTTTCGCTCTTCGAGCAGATCGTGGCGCTCGTGGCCGGGCCGGAACTCGATTGAGCGCATTGGCATGGTGAACGGGTGGATCATCCTCGACAAGCCGCATGGGCTGGGCTCGACCCAAGGCGTGGCCGCGGTGAAGCGCAATCTGCGGCAGGCGGGCTTTGGCAAGGTCAAAGTTGGCCACGGCGGGACGCTCGATCCGCTGGCGACGGGCGTGCTGCCGATTGCCGTGGGCGAGGCAACCAAGCTGGCCGGGCGGATGCTCGATGCGAGCAAGGAATATGCCTTCACCATCCGCTTTGGCGAAGAGACCGATACGCTCGATCTTGAAGGCAAGGTCATCGCGGTGAGCGATGTGCGGCCCTCGCTTGCCGAAATCGCGGGTATCCTGCCACGCTTCACCGGCCCCATCGAGCAAGTGCCGCCAGCCTACTCTGCCATCCTGATCGATGGGGAGCGCGCCTATGATCTGGCGCGGGCGGGGGAGGCGGTGGAGATGAAGAGCCGCGCGGTGACGATCCATTCGCTGGAGATCAGTGCCGATGGGCAAGGCGAAGTTACCCTCATCGCCCACGTTTCCAAGGGAACTTACATTCGCAGCCTTGCGCGCGACATCGCGCAGGCGCTGGGGACGGTGGGCCACGTGACGATGCTGCGCCGTTTGCGCGCAGGAGCATTCGGCCTGCAAGAGGCGATTTCGCTGGACAAATTGAACGATGTGGGTAAGGGCGCACGCCTTGAACACGTACTCTTGCCGCTGGAGGCAGGGCTGGTCGACATCCCGGCTCTTGACCTTTCGCCCGAGCAGGCAAGAGCGGTCCGCCAGGGCCGCGTTCTTGACGGGCTGCCCCACGACGACGGGCTTTATTGGACGCGGCTTGGCACAACGCCGGTCGCGCTGGTGGAGCTTTCAGGTTCTTGCCTGAGCGTTGTGCGGGGTTTCAACCTTCCCGATGTCGCGGAGTAATGAATATGTCGGTTACCGCTGAAAAGAAGCAGGAAATCATTGCGGACAACGCGCGCGCTGCCAACGACACGGGTTCGCCCGAGGTGCAGGTCGCGATCCTGACGAGCCGCATTCTGACCCTGACCGAACACTTCAAGGCGCACCACAAGGACAACCATTCGCGCCGCGGGCTGCTTATGATGGTAAACAAGCGGCGCTCGCTGCTGGACTATCTCAAGAAAAAGGATGTGGCGCGCTACAATGCCCTCATCCAGAAGCTCGGTCTGCGCAAGTAACCAAGCGGAAAGCGGCCCCCACGTGGGCCGCTTTTTGCATCTGGCACCCGCTTTGCAATTCGGCAGGCGGGAAATCCGGGGGCCGCAAACAGGCCCCGCACCGGACCGGGACGGCACACCCGGCAGCAAACCCCGTGCGCAATTGGGTGCGCGGGCTCGAAGGAAAACTCATGTTCGACGTCAAGACAGTATCGCTGGAGTGGGGCGGCAAGACCCTCACTCTGGAAACCGGCCGCATTGCCCGTCAGGCTGACGGCGCGGTCCTCGCCACATACGGCGAAACCGTTGTGCTTTGCGCGGTAACCGCCGCCAAGAAGGTCAAGGAAGGCCAGGACTTCTTCCCGCTGACCGTGCACTATCAGGAAAAGTTCTCGTCCGCCGGGCGCATTCCGGGCGGCTTCTTCAAGCGCGAGCGCGGTGCGACGGAAAAGGAAACGCTGGTTTCCCGCCTGATCGATCGCCCGGTGCGTCCGCTGTTCCCCGAAGGTTTCTATAACGAAATCAACGTGATCGCGCAGGTTCTGAGCTATGACGGCGAGACCGAGCCCGATATCGTCGCGATGATCGCGGCATCGGCTGCGCTGACCATCTCGGGCGTCCCGTTCATGGGCCCGATTGCGGCTGCCCGCGTGGGCTTCAAGGACGGTGAGTACCAGCTCAACCCGTCGATGTCGCAGGTTGCCGAAGGCCGCCTCGATCTCGTCGTTGCTGCCACCGGCGGCGCGGTGATGATGGTGGAATCCGAAGCCAAGGAACTGACCGAAGACGAAATGCTCGGCGCGGTCGTCTTTGCGCATGACGAGATCCGCAAGGTTGTGAACGCGATCATCGATCTGGCTGAAAAGGCCGCCAAGGAGCCCTGGCAGATCGATCTCACCGACAACACGGCTGATATCAAGAAGAAGCTCAAGGACATCGTCGGCGCGGATGTGGCTGCGGCCTACAAGCTCACCGACAAGTCGGCGCGCTCCAATGCGCTGAACGAAGCGCGGGCCAAGGCCAAAGAAGCGTTCGCTTCCGAAGGCGCGCAGACCCAGATGGTCGCGATGAAGACCATGAAGAAGGTCGAGGCCGATATCGTGCGCGGCGCCATCCTCAAGGACGGCACGCGTATCGACGGGCGCACCACCACGCAGGTCCGTCCGATCGAATCGATCGTCGGCTTCCTGCCGCGCACGCACGGTTCCTCGCTGTTCACGCGCGGTGAAACGCAGGCGATCTGCACCACCACGCTGGGCACGAAGGACGCCGAGCAGATGATCGACGGCCTCGATGGCCTGTCGTACCAGCGCTTCATGCTGCACTACAACTTCCCGCCGTACTCGGTTGGCGAAGTTGGGCGTTTTGGCGCTCCGGGCCGCCGCGAAGTGGGCCACGGCAAGCTGGCATGGCGCGCGCTGCATCCGGTGCTGCCGACCAAGGACGAGTTCCCCTACACGATCCGCGTGCTGTCTGACATCACTGAGTCCAACGGTTCTTCCTCGATGGCGACTGTCTGCGGCGGCTGCCTTTCGATGATGGACGCGGGCGTTCCGATCGAACGTCCGGTTTCGGGCATCGCCATGGGTCTGATCCTGGAAGGCGACAAGTTCGCCGTGCTGTCTGACATCCTGGGCGACGAGGACCACCTCGGCGACATGGACTTCAAGGTGGCCGGCACCAGCGCTGGCATCACCACGATGCAGATGGACATCAAGATCGCGGGCATCACGCGCGAGATCATGGCGCAGGCATTGTCGCAGGCCAGCGAAGGCCGCGCGCACATCCTGAACGAGATGACCAAGGCTCTGGGTTCGGCTCGCACCGAGCTTTCGGCCCACGCGCCGCGCATCGAGACGATCCAGATCGACAAGTCGAAGATCCGCGAAGTGATCGGCACCGGCGGCAAGGTGATCCGCGAGATCGTCGCGGAAACCGGCGCCAAGGTCGATATCGACGACGAGGGCCTGATCAAGATCAGCTCATCGGATATCAATCAGATCGAGGCCGCCAAGAAGTGGATCCTCGGCATCGTGGAAGAAGCCGAAGTCGGCAAGGTCTATGATGGCAAGGTCGTGAACATCGTCGATTTCGGCGCGTTCGTGAACTTCATGGGCGGCAAGGACGGCCTCGTCCACGTGTCGGAAATGCGCAACGAGCGCGTGGAAAAGCCCACCGACGTGGTCAAGGAAGGCCAGGCCGTGAAGGTCAAGGTGCTCGAGATCGATCCGCGCGGCAAGGTTCGCCTTTCCATGCGCGTCGTCGATCAGGAAACCGGCGCCGAGCTGGAAGATACCCGTCCGCCCCGCGAACCGCGTGAACCGCGCGGTGATCGCGGTGATCGTGGTGATCGCGGCGGTGATCGTCGTGGTCCGGGTGGTCCGCGCGGTGATCGTGGCCCCCGCCGTGATGGCGGCGGCGGTCGTGACCGCGGCCCGCGTGGCGGCGGCGAAGGCGGCGGCGACCATGTGCCGGCGTTCCTCAAGTCGGACGATTGATCGCTCCGGTTTGAAGCCAAAAGAAACGAGGGCTCGCGGCAACGCGGGCCCTTTTTTCTTGCCTTGGCGCAGGGCGCGGAGGAACGTCTGGCGGCGGTAGAGGCGAGGGGAGATGGCGATGCGGTTCAGGCTGACCAGGGGCGCGGTCATGGCAGGGCTGCTGGCGTCTTCGGGCGCGGCGCTGGCCTGCGCCGATGTGGGTTGCGAGCCGGTGTGGTCGCTGTTTGGCGGTTCGCGTGCCTGCCACAATCATGTGGTGATCGCGCCCGGCAACGACAGCCGCCTGAATCTGCTGGCCTTGCTGCGCGATTCTGCGGGGCTGGGGCTTGCCAGCGGCAACACCTATCCCGATCCGGGCTTTGACGAGAGCGGTTTCGGCCATACCTTCCTCGATTGGGGAATGGCATCGCGGCAATGGGTGCCGGCGGCCGATCCCCTGGCCGATGCGCCGCCCGGCCCGTGCGAGCGGTTCGGCGCGGCGAGCACGGCCTTTGCAGCAGCGATGGGCGCCAATCGCGCGGTGCCTGAGGGGGAGCGGTCTGCGCTGGCCGCCGCGCGTGATAAGCTGGTGGCGCGCTGCGCGGACAACACTTTGCCCGAAGTGCTTTCCGCCATCACGCTCACAAGCGCGCCGGGCAAGGCCTACCTTGGCTATCTTGCGGCATCCGATGCGTTCTACGCCGCGCGGTGGGATGAGGCGCGCGCGGGCTTTGCCGCGCTGATCGCTGCACCCGATCCGTGGGTGGCCGAAACCGCGCGTTATATGGTGGCGCGGGCTGACCTTGGCGCATCGCTGGCAAAGAGCATCGATGAATACGGCTTCTTCGATGGCGTGAAGTCGGTCGACAAGGCGGCGGCCTTGCGCGGCAAGGCGGCTTTGGCCGATTACCTTCAGGCCTATCCAGATGGCCGCTATGCTGCCGCTGCGCGCGGGCTGGAGCGGCGTGCGCTCTGGCTTGCGGGTGATTTTCCGGCGCTGGGCGAACGGTATGAGGCGCTGCTGGCACAGGCCCCGCAGCAGGGCGCTGCGCTGGTCGACCTGATCAATGAGGCCGACAACAAGTATCTTTCCAACAGCGAAAATCCCGCGCCTCGGGGTGGTGGTTTGCTGATGCTGGCGGCGGCAGACCTCATGGCGATGCGTGTCGCCAATCCCGATGATCGCAACTCGGTTGGTTCCGAGACGCCGCTTGATGCCGCCACTCTGGCCAGCCAGCAGGCCAGTTTCCTGCGCGCGCCCGAACTCTATGCCTTCCTGCAGGCAAACCATGCTTTCTATGTCGCGCAGGACTATGCGCGGGTGCTGCAACTGATCCCCGATGATGCGCGCAAGGCCAGTTACACGCCGCTTGCGTTCAGCCGGCAGGTGCTGCGCGGACAGGCGCTGGCGGCGAAGGGCGATCCCAATGAAGCGGGGTTCTGGCTGGAACTGCTCGGCGGGGCGAAGGATCTGTGGCAGCGGCCGACGGTCGAACTGGCTCTCGCGATGAACTGGGAGCGGCGTGGCAAGCTGGATCAGGTCTTTGCACCCGGATCACCGATCACCGACCGCATGGTGCGCGAGATTCTGATCGCCCATTCCGCTGGCCCTGCGCTGCTGCGCCGCGCGGCGCTGGATGGCGCGCGCCCGCAGGATGAGCGCGATACGGCGCTGTTCACCCTGCTCTACAAGCAGCTGAGCCGCGGCGACTATGCCGGTTTCGGCGGCGCCCTGCCACTGGTGCGCGGCGCTGCGCCAATTGAAGGGCTGTGGGGCTTTGGTCCCGGATCGGTGGCACCGGTTGGCCTGTTCGCGCAGGGCAAGACCGCGCAGGCGGGCTTTGCCTGCCCGTCGCTCGCCGCCACGGCGGCCGCGCTGGCTGCCAATCCAAAGGACATCCACGCGCGCCTGTGCCTTGGCGATTTCTGGCGGCTCAACGGGTTCGATGGTTTCACTTTACTCGATACAGCCCCGGCGAAAGGGGCGCTGGGCGGGGCGGCGAACGACTATCCTGGCAGGCCCCTGCCGCGCGGCACGATCTATGCCGCTGCCATCGCCGATCCGCGCACTGCACCGGAAGACCGCGCCTATGCGCTCTACCGCGCGGTGCAGTGCTATGCGCCTGCGGGCTACAACGGGTGCGGCGGGGCGGATGTGCCGGTGGCGCAGCGCAAGGGCTGGCATGACCGGCTCAAGCGCGAGTTTCCGCGCAGCCGATGGACGCAGAAGCTGAAGTATTACTGGTGAGCCGCAGCCTGTGAGCATCTGCCTGTGAGGATCTGGCGGGCGGCGGTGCTGCTTGCAGCCCTCGTGCTGAGCGGGTGCGGCGAGGGCGCTGCGCCGCACGTCGATCCGGCGGCATACGACCAGTTCTTCCTCTGGGCCGGGGTGCCGCCGCCGCCTGTGGTGAAGCAAGCGCGTGAGCTCTATATTCTGGGCGGAGAAATCCGGCGCGGCGGGCCGGCGCAGCTGATTGCCATGCGGGCAGGCGTGCCGCATGTTGCCCGCGCCAAGGTGTGGCTGACGATCCGGGCCGAGCGGCTCGATTGGGATGCGCGGGCATGGGCTGGGGTGCGCGCAATGCTGGCGCGCTGGCGGGGGGCGGGAAACCGGCTGGAGGGGCTGCAGATCGATTTCGATGCCGCGACGCCTGGGCTGCACCGGTACCGCGCGTTTCTGCAAGGCGTGCGGCGCGAACTGCCGCCGGGCCTGCGGCTCTCGATCACCGGCCTGCTCGATTGGAGCGCGAACGGCGATCCGGCCGAGCTGGCCCGACTGGCAGGGCTGGTCGATGAAGTGGTGATCCAGACCTATCAGGACCGCACCACGATCCCCGGCTATGCCCGCTATTTCAGCCAGATCGACCGTTTGCCGATCCCGCACAAGATTGCGCTGGTCGAAGGCGGCGAATGGACGCCGCCGCCTGTCCTCGCGCGTGATGCCCGGTTTGCGGGCTATGTCGTGTTCCTGCTCCGGCCTGCCGCGATCAGGCCGCCTGCCGGTGCGGATCGGGGTTTTCACCGGCCCTGAGGATGCGATTGCGGCCCGATTCCTTGGCAGCGTAGAGCGCTTCGTCGGCAGCTTTCAGCGCGGCGCTCTTTTCGGGATAGGCGAAGACATCCGCGATGCCGCCGGAGAACGTGATCTTGCCAAAGGGCGAATCGTTCGCACGGTTGACGAGGCGGCGCTCGGCAATTTCCTCGCGCGCGGCGTCGAGCTTGCGGAAGGCCTTTTCGATGGTGTGATTGCGCCAGATCACGGCAAATTCCTCGCCGCCATGGCGCGCCACGAAGCAGCGCGCATCCGCAATCCGGTTGAGCGTCTCGCCCACGAACTTGAGCACACGGTCGCCTGCCGGGTGGCCATGGGTATCATTGACGCGCTTGAAGTGATCGATATCGACGAAGGCCACGCAGAGCGCTTCGCCGTTCTGCTGTGCCTCGCGCATTTCGCGCTCCAGCATGTGGTCGAAGGCGCGGCGGTTGGGCAGGCCGGTCAGGTGGTCCATGTCGGCCAGCCGCCGGGTTTCCTCCAGCGTAGTCTGCAAGGCCTGCGCGCGGCGTTCGCTGCACGCCAGCTCGGTCTCGACGGCGATGGATCGTTCCATCATCGCGCGGGTCAGTGCGGCAAGCTCGGTTATGACCACGCCTGCCCGGCCGACCCCTTCGAGGTCATCGACATGCTGCCGCAGCGCGGTGCTGTATTCGCTGGTCGCGGTGCGCGCGCCGTTCGTGGTCTTGCTGAATTCGTCGAGGCTGTCTTCGAGGCGGCCCATCAGCACTGCCAGTGCCTCGCCGCTCTTGTCGGACGTGCTTTCGCCGCGCTGCTCCTCGATCCAGCTGAGCGTGATCGGCAGGCCCTTCTCGGCCCGCTCGAGGATGAGCTGCGACAGGCGGGGCGCGCCGCCCGTGACGCATTCATAGGCGATGGTCAGCGTGGCGGGCAGGACTTCGAGATCGTGATCAATCAGGAAATCGGCGATCTTGCTGGTCATGCGCCGCTTGGCGGGCAGCCAGACCTCGCGCGCGGTAAGCTCGCGCGGGGCCTGTGTTTGCTCATCCTGCACGGCGGAATCTTCGGCGGCACTGCCGCTGAACCACTGCCACCAGCGCGACTTGCGCCCGCTCTCGTCTGCTGTCTCGTCGGTCATGCCAACAAGAACGGCGCTCTCCATTCGGAATTAACCACGGGCAACCGTTTAAAAGCCCGGAAAACCGAGGTTTTTAGACCAGATCGGACGCAATAGGGCGTGGATCAGCGCACCCGGGGGCCGCCAAATGGCATTGGCGGCGGCGGGCGGCGATGGCCGCGCGGCAGCTGTGCCTGATAGGCACGCCCGCAATGGTCCACGCAATAGGGGAAGCCGGGGTTCACCTTGTCGCCGCAGAAGTGGAAATCGGGCTCACCCGGATGGCCCATGGGCCAGCGGCAGATGCGGTCGTTCAGATCGAGCAGGCCGGTCTTGTCGGCCACTTCCTGGCTGGGCCGTGCGGGCACGAGGCGGCGCGGCGGGGCAGGGGGGATCGGCGCCTGCTGATCACCCGGACCCTGACGCAGGAAGCCGCCGGGGCCTACCGAGACGATGCGAGGCTGGGGCGGCGGAGTGGGGGCATCGGTGGCAGGCGCAGCGGCGGCTGGAGCGGCCGTCTGGACCGGAGCCGCGGCAGGCGCGGCTTTCACCGGCGCGGCGACGGGTTCCGGTTCGGCGGTTTCGGCGGGTGCGACCGGCGCGCGCGGTGCGGGCGGCGGGCTGGCTGGGGCCGCTGCTGCCGGGCGCGGGGCAGCAGCGCGTGGTTCCTGCGCCGGTGGTTCGGCGGCGGGGCGCTGCGCCTTGGGGGCAGCCGCCTCGCTCTTGTCGTTGGGCTTGACCGGGGAAGGGCGGGCCTTGAGGCCGAGGCGGTGCGCCTTGCCGATCACCGCATTGCGGCTCACTCCGCCAAGCTCTTCCGCGATCTGGCTGGCAGTGGCGCCGCCTTCCCACATCTTGGTCAGCTTTTCGATCCGCTCGTCGGTCCAGCTCATTTCCGTTTCAAACCCTTCAAAACCGGCCCTCTGCGGCTCTTCTGCCGCCGGGCCATGTCATCCCTTGGGCCAACCCTTGCGGGACTGGCGGTGCAATGCCTTGCCATGATCCTGCATGCGCGATACCGCACCATGCATGGCCGATCAACAGATGCCCCAAGGCGGAGCCGCTTTCATCAAAGACCAGCGCAGCGGAGCAGGCGATTTCCCGCCGCCCGGTGAGCTGCGCTTCCGCAGCATCAATCGCTTGGGACTGTGGACCCTCTATATGAAGGAGGTGCGCCGTTTCTTCAAGGTGCAGACCCAGACGATCTGGGCACCAGCGGTCACGACGCTGCTCTATCTGATGATTTTCACGCTGGCGCTGGGCGGCGGTGCCAATGGCGGCGGGCGCATGGTGCTTGGCGTGCCGTTTGCCACGTTCGTGGCGCCTGGCCTCATCGCGATGGGCATGATCAACAATTCCTTCGCCAATTCCAGCTTCGGGCTGCTTGTCGGCAAGATCCAGGGCACGATCATCGATTATCTGATGCCGCCGATCTCCAACGCCGAACTGATCCTGGCGCTGGTGGCGGCGGCCGTGACCCGCGCGATCCTCGTTGGCCTTGCCGTGGCTGCGGCCATGCTGTTCTGGCCGGGGGTCGATCTGACGGTGCAGCACCCCTGGGCGGTGATCTGGTTCGGCCTGATGGGTTCGATCCTGCTCGCGCTGATCGGCGTGCTGACTTCGCTGTGGGCGGAAAAGTTTGATCACAACGCAGCCATCACCAATTTCGTGATCACCCCGATGTCGATGCTGTCGGGCACGTTCTACGTGATCAGCAACCTTTCACCGATGTTCCAGACGGTGAGCCGGTTCAACCCGATCTTCTACGTGATTTCAGGCTTTCGCTTCGGCTTTCTGGGGCAAAGCGATATCGGCACGACCAACGAGGCAGTGCTCCACGGTGCGATTGGCCTTGGTGTGCTCAACCTCGTGCTGTGGGTGGCAATCTACTACATCTTCCAGTCGGGCTGGAAGCTGAAGGCGTAAACGCTAAAGCCTTGCGGGGAGGGGCCGCGTGGTATCACCGGCCCGCTCGCCTGTGAAATCAGTGCGAAAGCCCGCGGCGCAGGCGATAGCGCCCTTCGCGGAAAGCTTCGAACATATCGTGCACCGAGGGATGGTCCACTGGCCCACCGTCCGCATCGTCCAGCAGGTTCTGCTGGCTGACATAGGCAACGTAGCTGTTCTCGTCGTTCTCGGCGAGGAGGTGGTAGAACGGCTGCTCGCGCGGGGGGCGGATTTCGGCCGGGATCGATTCGTACCATTCCTCGCTGTTGGCGAAGACCGGGTCGATATCGAAGATCACGCCGCGAAAATCGAACAGCTTGTGGCGCACGACATCGCCAATGGCAAAGCGCGCGCGGGAGACGTGGGGAGCCGTGATCTGACGACCGGCCTGGGGCGAAAAGAAACTCGCTCTATCCATACCCGTGAATATAGGGCTGTCCCGCCAGGAAACAAGCCGGACGCCGCGCCTCGGGCGTGGATTGTCCGCCACATGTGTCATGTTTCCCCTTGGCAAGCGCGGGGCCATGCGCTAACGGCGCGCTTCCTCGACCGGGTCTTGCTCACGCAGGCTCTACGACACTTCGCGGAGAGGTGGCAGAGTGGTCGAATGCACCGCACTCGAAATGCGGCATACCCGTGACCGTATCCAGGGTTC
>JBIPOH010000081.1:0-11432 GCA_044379435.1 Novosphingobium sp. | reverse complement strand
TTTTCGTCAGGCGGACACGATGCCTCAGGAAACGCGATCCCGGAAGGCCTCCCATGAAAAACGCTTCACGCATTCAAGGCTGTCGGTCTCGCTGTCCCACAGCCAGATCGAGGGTAGCGGCACGCCGTTGAAGGTCGTGGTCTTGACCATCGAATAGTGCGCCTGATCGAGGAAGGCGAAGCGCGCGCCCGGCTCGGTGAGGCCCGGCTTGCGATAATCGCCAATGACGTCCCCGGCGAGGCAGGAGGGGCCGCCGAGGCGGACGGGGGCGTCGCCTTCACCGTCCTCGTATTCGTCGATCGGCAGTTCGCCTAGCATCGCCGGGCGATAGGGCGCCTCGATCACATCGGGCATGTGGCAGGTGGCCGATATATCGGTGATGCCAAGCTGCATTCCGTTCCAGTGCGAATCGAGCACGGTACCGACCAGAATGCCGGCATCGAGTGCGACCGCTTCACCGGGTTCGAGGTAGATTTCACAGCCAGTTTCTTCGCGCACGGACTTCAGAAAATGGATGAGTTCGTCACGTTGGTAATCAGCGCGCGTGATGTGATGGCCGCCACCGAAGTTCAGCCATTCCAGCTGGCCGAAATAGGGCGCGATATGCGGCTTGAGCGCGGCCCACGTGCGTTCCAGCGGCTCGAAATCCTGCTCGCACAGCGTATGGAAATGGAGGCCGGAGACACCTTCGAGATGCTCGGGCCGCAGCTGGTCGACCGGGAAGCCCAGACGCGAGTGCGGCGCGCACGGATCATAGCGCGGCACTTCACCTTCGGCGTGCAAGGGATTGATCCGAATACCAATATCAAATGGTTCACCGGCTGCGCGCGCGGCCGCGATGATGGAAGCAAAGCGCGCGTGCTGGCCCGGCGTATTGAAGATCACATGGTCCGAATGCTGGAGGATTTCAGGCAAATCCTCCGCCTTGTAGGCCGCACAGTAGGTCGCGATCTCGCCCGCATAGTGATCTGCCGCAAGGCGCGCTTCCCACAGGCCGGACGTGCAGACGCCGTCGAGGTATTCCCCGATCAGCGGAGCCACGCGCCACATCGAGAACGCCTTCATGGCCGCCAGAACCTTGACCCCGGCGCGGTCACGCACATCGGCCAGAATGCTCAGATTCTGCTTGAGGCGCGCGGCATCCACCACGAACGCGGGGCTATCGACGCGCGTCAGGTCGAAATGGGCAAAGGCGCCCGGATCACCGGCTCTTGTTTCCACGTATGCTCTCCTGGCCTCACCCTTTCTGGTGTGGCTGCACTCAGAATGCCAGCGGCCCTTCAAGCTCCTTCACCTGCCAGGGCAGGCCGTGCTTGTTCAGCATGTCCATATAGGGATCGGGATCGAACTGTTCGATGTTGAACACGCCCGCACCGCTCCACGCGCCCGTCACCAGCATCGCCGCGCCGATCATGGCCGGAACACCGGTGGTGTAGCTGATCGCCTGGTTGCCGGTTTCGGCATAGGCTTCTTCGTGATCGCAGATGTTGTAGATGTAGAAGGTCTTCTCCGCCCCGTCCTTCAGACCCGTAGCGATATCGCCGATATTGGTCTTGCCTTTGGTCAACGCGCCGAGGCTGGCGGGTTCGGGCAGCACCGCCTTAAGGAACTGGAGGGGCACAATCTCCTTGCCCTCGTAGATCACGGGATCGATCCGCGTCATGCCCACGTTCTGCAGCACGGTGAGGTGCGTGATGTAGGCATCGCCGAAGGTCATCCAGAAGCGGATGCGCTCGATTTCGGGCAGGTGATGCGCGAGGCTTTCGATTTCCTCGTGGTACATCAGGTACATGTTCTTGGGGCCAACGCCTTCGAAATCGAAGGTCTGGCGGATGGTAAGCGCAGGCGTTTCGACCCAGGCGCCGTTTTCCCAGCGGCGTGCCGGCGCCGTGATCTCGCGGATGTTGATTTCGGGGTTGAAGTTGGTGGCAAAGGGCTGGCCGTGATCGCCGCCGTTGCAATCGAGGATGTCGAGGTAACGGATCGTATCGAGCTTGTGCTTCTTGAGCCAGGTTGCGAAAACTGAGGTCACGCCGGGATCGAAGCCGGAGCCGAGCAGCGCCGTGAGGCCCGCTTCCTTGAAGCGCTCCTGATAGGCCCACTGCCACTTGTATTCGAACTTGGCCTCGTCGATCGGCTCGTAGTTGGCGGTGTCCATGTAGTTGACCCCGGCGGCGAGGCAGGCGTCCATGATGTTGAGGTCCTGATACGGCAGCGCGAGATTGACGACGAGCGCAGGGCGAAGCTCGTTCAGCAGCGCGGTTGTCGCGGCAACGTCGTCGGCATCCAGTGCATAAGTCGCGACGTCACGCCCGGTGCGCTGCTTTACCGAGGCGGCGATAGCCTCGCATTTCGAGAGCGTGCGGCTGGCAAGCACGACTTCGCTGAAGATATCGGGGTTCATCGCCATCTTGTGAACGGCAACCGAACCGACGCCGCCTGCGCCGATGACAAGGACCTTGGCCATAGGGAAACTCCACAGTGGATCGCCGCAGCGTCTGCTGGCGCTTCGAAAGCGGTGCCTTTAGGGTATGGGCATGACAAACCCAAGTCCCCAATTGAGCCCTGCCCGAGAGGCCCGCGAGCCGACGCGTGCCCCAACTCGAGAAGGCGTGCTGCGCGCTGCTGCCAAAGTCAGCGCGCTGGTGCCGCATACGCCGCTGCTGGCGCTGGAATTGCCCGATGGCGGAACCGTGTGGTGCAAGGCCGAATGCCTGCAGCCTGTCGGCGCGTTCAAGCTGCGCGGCGCGTGGCATCGGCTGACCGACCTGACCGAGGAAGAGCGCGCACGGGGCGTGGTCGCTGTATCGAGCGGCAACCATGCGCAGGGCGTCGCCTGGGCGGCGCGGCGACTGGGCATTGCGGCGACGATTGTGATGCCGTCCGATGCGCCTGCTGTGAAGCTGAGCGAAACGCGGCGCCTGGGGGCCGAGGTCGTGCTCTACGAACGACTGACCCAATCGCGCGATGCCATCGCCGCCGAAATCTGCGCAGCAAAGGGCTGCGTTCTCGTCCATGCCTATGGCGATCCGTGGGTGATCGAGGGACAGGGCAGCGCCGGGATCGAGCTTGCCAGCCAGATGGAGTGCTTTGCGGGCGGCCCGCCGACGCGGATCGTCGCGCCCTGCGGCGGCGGCGGGCTCGCTTCGGGGCTGGCGCTGGCCTGCCCGGAGGCCGAGGTCGTGCCGGTGGAGCCGGAGGGCTGGGATGACGTCACGCGCAGTCTGGCAGGCGGCGAAATCGTCGGGGTGGGCGCAAATCCCCCGCCGACGGCCTGCGATGCCCTGCAGACCATGGCGACCTTTCCGATCAACTTTGCCGTCATGACGTCACGCGGGATGCGGGGCGTTGCGGTGAGCGAGGCGGAAGTGCGGGCTGCGCAGCGCTATGCTTTCGCCAAGCTGAGGCTGGTGGTGGAACCCGGCGGCGCGGCGGCGCTTGCGGCGGTGCTGGCTGGGAAAGTTGCGTCCGACGGGCGGACTGCGGTCATCCTCTCGGGTGGCAACGTCGATCCGGCGGCTTTTGCCGCAGTCATTCCGGCAGCATGACGAATTGTGATTGAGAGTCCTTACGGCTGCATGACCGGTTGCGATTGACAACCTAAATGGCGTTGGTCACTCTGCTTGACGATAACAAGCGGGGGAAACGCAATGATTGGTATGGAAATTCTGAAGCCGGTGGTCGCGCTGGCGGCGTGGACGATGGTGATGTGGGTGTGGATGTATGCCACGCGCATCCCGGCGATCACCGCGCTGCCCAAGTCGGATGATCCCAGTGCCGATGTGGGCTGGACCGGTGCCAAACTGGAAGGTCTGATTGCACCAAGCATTCAGTGGAAAGCGCACAATTATAACCACCTGCACGAAGCACCTACCGTGTTTTATGCGGTGGCGATCGTACTAGCGCTGATTGGGCAGGGCGACGGCGTGAACCTGATGATTGCGTGGGCCTATGTCGCCCTGCGCGTCGTCCACTCGATCTTCCAGTCGACCGTAAACAAGGTTGCGCCGCGCTTTGCGCTGTTTGCACTTTCCAGCGTGGCGCTGATGGCGCTGGTGGTTCACGCCGCGATGGCCGTATTCACGGCCTGATAAACAGGCTCGCCAGCTCGACGTGAGTGGACCAGCGAAACTGGCCCACTGGCACGAGCCCGGCGAGCCGATAGCCGCCTTCGATCAGAGTGGCGGCATCCTTGGCCCAGCTGGCGGGATTGCAACTGATATAGACCACACGCGGCACTGCCGATTGCGCGAGTTGCAGCACCTGTTCGCGCGCGCCGGCGCGGGGCGGATCGAGCAGGACAGCGGCGAAACGGTCAAGCTCGGCTTGCTGGAGCGGATTGCGGAACAAGTCGCGATGAAGTGCGTGGACCGGGCGGCCATGCATCCGCGCGGCGGATTGGCAGGCGAGATGCGCATTGCGCGCCGCTTCAACGGCAAGCACTTTGGTGCCCTTCTCCGCAAGGGCAAACGCGAAGGTGCCGAGGCCAGAGAACAGATCGGCCACCGTTGCTGAACCTTGCAGCCATTCACGCGCAGCGTCTATCAGCGCCGCTTCGCCGTCGCGCGTCGCCTGCAGGAACGCGCCCGGCGGCAAGCCGACCGCAACGCCGCCAAGCGTGACAGTGACGGGTTCGGGCTCCCACACCGTCTCCGGCCCGTCACCCTGATTGAGCGTCAGGCGGGCAATGCCATTGTCCCGCGCGAAATCGAGGATTGCTTCGGTCTGCGCCAGACCTTCCATCTTGATCCCGGCGAGGTCGACCGTTGGCCCCTGATCGGCCAGTGTCAGCGCGATATCGGCCGCGAGGCTGCGCGCAGCCCGTGTTTCGAGCAGGCGGCGCAAGGGGGTGACAAGCGCCGCAAGTTCGGGCGCGAGGACCGGGCATTCCCTGAGGTCGACGATCTTATGCGAGCCCTGCTCGCGATAACCCAGCACGATCCGCTTGCCGATGGCCTGCGCATGGAGTGTCGCGCGGCGGCGCGTGTGGGCGGGCGACAGGTGCGGCGGCGAGACTTCACCCGGATCGAGCCCCTGCCCGCGCGCTGCGCCCTCCACACGGCCTGCCACATAGGCCGCGAGCGCGCTTTCCGAGAGGTGCTGCAACTGACAGCCGCCGCAAGTGGGGAAATGGCGGCATGACGGCGCAGCGTGGTCCGGCCCGGGGGTGAGCGTGCCGTCTGCCTCCAGCATGTCGCCGGGCGCCGCAAGCGCCACGTAGCGGCCATCGGCGGTTTGCCCTTCGCCCTTGGCGGCGATGCGAATGATGAGGCCGGGGTTGGTCATGCGAGCGCTGCCCTTAGGGCATGGCCGGTGCTGGCGGCAAGGTCTGCTGCTGTATAGGCCGCTCCGCAGTGACGCGCGGCCTCTCCGTGGAGCCAAAGGCCTTCCCGTGCCGCTTGCCAGGGATCGCCATGGACGGCGAGACGGCTCGCGATGATCCCGGCGAGGACATCGCCGCTGCCCGCTACCGAGAGCCACGCCGAGGCGCGTGGGCTGACCGTGACCGCCCCTCCCGGCGCAGCGATCACGCTATCGGGACCCTTGAGGACAACCACTGCCCGAGCGGCATGCGCCAGTGCAAGCGCGCGGGCATGGCGGGGGCCGGTGGCAGGTAAGCTGAACGCGGCTTCGAGTGCGGCCATTTCGCCTTCGTGCGGGGTGAGGACGCGCAGCGCAATGCCTTGGCTTTCCGGCCGCAGCAGCATGAGCGCGTCAGCATCGATCACCACGGGGCGGTTCGCGGCAAGCGCGGCATCAAGGCGCGCTGCGGCTTCGGCACTGCGTCCTAGGCCGGGGCCGACCAGGATCGCGGCAATCCGCGGATCATCCAGTGCGGCAAGATCGGCAGCATCGCAGACCAGCGACGGCGCTACGCCTTCAGGGCGGACGGATGCCAGCAGCTTGACGTAGCCTGCGCCGGAACGCTGCGCCGCTTCAGCCGAGAGCAGTGCCGCACCGGGCATCGCGCCAGCGACGACCGCCAGCAGCCCGCGCCGGTACTTGTGTGCATCGGGCAAAGGCGGCGCGATACGAGGACGCGCCAGCACTTGCGCCGCGCCGGGAATGGCCTGCACCCCGATATCGACAAGACGCAGCGCGCCCATCAGCGGGCTAGCAGGCATTGCAAAGTGCGCATGCTTCCAAGCGCCGAGCGCCACGGTGACGTCAAACGCAGGCAAGCCGGAATTGAGCACCGCGCCGCTGTCCGCCTCAATCCCGCTGGGCAGATCGGCGGCAATGCGCAGCGTGTGCTGGCGTGCAAGACCCGTAAGCAAGGCGAGAAGATCGGCAGGCAGAGGGCGCGAAAGGCCGCTGCCGAACAGGCAATCGAGCAGCACCCCACCGGACGGCGAAGCCTCAGGCCCCTGCACCGGCCCTTTGTACAGCGAGCGGGCCGTCAACGCTTCTGGCGTGGACGGCTCCCGCGCGGCGATCACGGTAACGGGTACGCCGTGTTCCCTGAGGTGCCGCGCCGCGACATAGCCATCGCCGCCATTGTTGCCGGGGCCGCACAGCACAGTGACCGGGCGCCCTGCACCGAGCCGCCGCGCCCATTCACCGAGCGCGCGGCCTGCTGTTTCCATCAACGCCTGTGCAGGCACGCCGCCAGCAATGAGCGCCGCTTCGGCAGCGCGCATCGCGGCGACATCGAGAACCTGCGTCAGGTCAGCCGGCATCCTGTGTGCCGCTCTGGCGGACGATACCGGAAAGATCGCGCACGGCGCCGCGCGCGGCGCTCGTGGTCATCAGGGCATAGGCCTGTAGCGCGAGGCTCACCTTGCGCGGGCGCGGCTTCACGGGCTGCCAACCGCGCGCCTCGGCGGCCTTGCGCCGCTCGGCCAGCGTGGCATCGTCGACCATCAGGTTGATCGAGCGGGCGGGAATGTCGATCTCGATGCGGTCGCCGGTTTCAACGAGGCCGATCGTGCCGCCTTCCGCCGCCTCGGGCGAGCAGTGGCCAATGGAAAGACCCGAAGTACCGCCCGAGAAACGCCCATCGGTGACGAGCGCGCAAGCCGCGCCGAGGCCCTTCGATTTGAGGTAGCTCGTCGGATAGAGCATTTCCTGCATGCCGGGGCCGCCGCGCGGGCCTTCGTAGCGGATGAGGACGACGTCCCCCGCTTCGACCTGCCCGGTAAGGATCGCCGTCACGGCCGCGTCCTGGCTTTCATAGACCTTGGCCGGGCCGCTGAACTTCAGGATCTTCTCATCCACGCCCGCCGTCTTCACGATGCAGCCATCCTTGGCGAGATTGCCGAACAGCACGGCAAGCCCGCCATCCTTGCTGAAGGCATGTTCGGCCGAGCGGAGCACACCATTCTCACGATCGAGATCGAGTTCCTTCCAGCGGCGCGACTGGCTGAAGGCGACCTGGGTGGGCACGCCGCCGGGTGCGGCCTTGTAGAATTCATGGACCGCCGGATCGGTGCTGCGCGAAATGTCCCATTTGTTGATCGCATCGGCCATGGTCGGGCTGTGCACGGTGGGCAGATCGGTGTGGAGGAGGCCAGCCTTCTCCAGTTCACCAAGGATCGCCATGATCCCGCCCGCGCGGTGGACGTCTTCCATGTGGACATCGGACTTGGCAGGGGCGACCTTGGACAAGCACGGCACCCGGCGCGAGAGGCGGTCGATATCCGCCATGGTGAAATCGATCCCGGCTTCATGCGCGGCGGCGAGAAGGTGGAGCACCGTGTTGGTCGAGCCGCCCATCGCGATATCGAGGCTCATCGCGTTTTCGAAAGCGCGGAAGCTCGCGACTTCGCGCGGAAGCACGCTGGAATCGTCGTCCTCGTAATAGCGTCGGCACAGCGTCACGGCGAGGCGCCCGGCTTCCCGGAACAGGCGCTCGCGGTCAGCGTGGGTCGCCAGCACAGAACCATTGCCGGGCAGTGAAAGGCCCAGAGCTTCGGTCAGGCAGTTCATCGAATTGGCGGTGAACATGCCCGAGCACGAACCGCATGTCGGGCAGGCCGCACGCTCGATCGCGGTGACTTCCTCGTCGGTATACTTCTCGTCCGCCGCTGCCACCATGGCGTCGACGAGGTCGAGCGCGACTTCCTTGCCGTTGAGCACGACCTTGCCTGCTTCCATCGGCCCGCCCGAGACGAACACGGCGGGCACATTGATGCGCATGGCGGCCATCAACATGCCCGGCGTGATCTTGTCGCAGTTCGAGATGCAGACCATGGCATCGGCGCAGTGCGCATTGACCATGTATTCGACGCTGTCGGCAATCAGATCGCGGCTGGGCAGCGAATAGAGCATTCCATCGTGGCCCATGGCAATGCCATCATCGACCGCGATGGTGTTGAATTCCTTGGCAACACCGCCCGCTGCCTCGATCTCGCGCGCAACGAGTTGGCCAAGATCCTTGAGGTGGACATGGCCCGGCACGAACTGCGTGAAGCTGTTGACGACCGCAATGATCGGCTTGCCGAAATCGCTGTCCTTCATGCCCGTCGCGCGCCAAAGCCCGCGCGCGCCCGCCATGTTGCGGCCATGGGTGGTGGTTCTGGAACGATAGACCGGCATTGGCATTCTCTCTCGAAACGGGATTCGCCCGCAGGCGACGATGCTGCGCACCTAGCGCAAGCTGGCTTTCCGGTCGAAAGTAATCTCCGCAACCATCACTAGCCGCCGAGGCTGATGGCGACCCGGTTGGCGATGCGGGCAAGGCGTTCGGCCCAGAGCGCGTGGTTCGCGGGATCGGAAATCTGATCCTGCCGCACTTCGATGCCGAGATAGGGCCGCCCTTCCGCTTCGGCATGGCGGTTCATCGTCGCGTTGAGGAGGCGGCCCGAATAGGGTTCCTGATCGCCGACGATCAGGCCTTCGGCTTCGAGCAGCGGGATGGCGAGGCGCGGGGCGCGGTCATCTTCGTTGTAGAGCACGCCGACCTGCCACGGGCGCGCTTGTGCCTGATCGCTCGCTAGCTGCGGGGTGAAGCTGTGGAGCGAGAGGATCAGCGCGGGCGGCGCGCTATCCAGCAGCGCGGCAAGGGCATCGTGATAGGGCCGATAGAACCGCGCAAGACGAGCTTCGTGGCCGGCATGGTCCAGCGCATTGCCGGGGATGGCATGGCCGTCGCTGGCAATGGGGCAGACCGTGGGGCCATGCTCGTCGCGGTTGAAATCGCAGACGAGACGGCTCACACCACCGAGGAACGCCGCGATGCCGGGGCGCTGGGCCATGTGGGCCGCGACACCAGCCACGCCGATATCGACCGCAATGTGCTGATCCAGCAGCGCCTGGTCGATGCCAAGGTCGATATCGCCGGGCACGCGGCTGGAAGCATGATCGGACACGACGAGAATACCGCCGAACCGGGGCGTGCCGAGGATCTGGTAAGCTTCGCTCATCTCAGTTTTCCGGCCAGGCGCCACCATGAGGGCGGCAAGGTCGCGGCGGCTGCGTCGCGCTTCTCCAAGCTGTCGTAGAGCGCGAAGCATGTCGCTCCGGACCCGGACATGCGGGCAAGCCACGCGCCGCTGGCCCTGAGCGCGGCGATGACGTCAGCGATCTGCGGCACGAGCGCGATGGCGCTGGGTTCGAGATCGTTGCGGCCTTCCAGCGCGATGGTGCGCAGATCCCCTGACGGCATGGGTCCACGGTCGATCCCGTCCCAGCCCTTGAACACCGGGCCGGTGGCGAGCGGAATGCGCGGGTTGACGAGGAGTACGGGCGTTCCGGCCAGATCATTGGCGACGGGTTCCAGTTCGGTCCCGGTGCCGCGCCCGATACAGGCTGTGCTGAGGACGCAGGCGGGGACGTCAGCACCTAACTTTGCAGCGCGAGCCTGCCAGTCATCGGGAAGCCCATGCGCACGCTCGACCATGCGGAACACCGCGCCTGCATCAGCAGAGCCGCCGCCAAGGCCCGCGGCAACGGGCAGATTCTTTTCGAGCGTGACAGCCCAGCCTTTGCCATGCGGCAAGGAGTTCAGTGCCTTGGCAACGATATTTCCGAAAGGGTCGGAAAGACCCTGCGAGAATTCGCCCATGACATGGAGGCTGTCAGCACTCGCAGGCTCGGCCACCAGTTGGTCACCCGCGTCAACAAACGCGAACAGCGTCTCAAGCTCGTGATAGCCATCCTCGCGCCGCCGCCGGACATGCAGCGCGAGGTTGATCTTGGCGTAGGCAGTTTCCCTCACAATTCCTCCCCCTCCCCCGAGGGGGAGGAACTGCCATCACATGTTCGGATAGTTCGGCCCGCCGCCGCCTTCTGGCGTCACCCATTCGATGTTCTGCGTCGTGTCCTTGATGTCGCAAGTCTTGCAGTGGACGCAGTTCTGGGCGTTGATCTGGAGGCGGGGGTTGCCGTCCTCGCCGGTCAGGAATTCATAGACGCCTGCCGGGCAGAAGCGCGCTTCAGGCCCGGCATACAGCGGCAGATTGATCCGCGTGGGGACCGTGGGATCCTTCAGCACGAGGTGGCACGGTTGGTCCTCCTCATGGTTGGTGTAGGAGAACGCGACCGAAGTCAGGCGGTCGAAGCTGATCACGCCGTCGGGCTTGGGATAGGCAATCGGCTTGAACAGATCGGCGCGCATCGTCGCGTCGCTGTCCTTGTGGTGCTTCATGCCCCCCAGCGGATTGATCTTGAGCACACGCGCCCACATGTCCGCGCCGGCCAGCGCGGTGCCGAGCGAGCCGCCGAACTTGGCCACCAACGGCTGCGCGTTCTGCACAAGCTTGAGTTCCTTGGCGATCCAGCTTTCGCGGACGGCGCTGTCATATCCGCCCAGCTCATCCTGCTCGCGGCCGGCGGCCATCGCGGCGACAATCGCCTCGGCCGCCAGCATCCCGCTCTTCATCGCGGTGTGGCTGCCCTTGATGCGCGGCACGTTGACGAAGCCTGCCGAGCAGCCAATCAGCGCGCCGCCCGGGAACGCCAGCTTGGGCACCGATTGCCACCCGCCTTCGTTAATCGCACGCGCGCCATAGGACACGCGGCGGCCGCCTTCGAGGATCGCGCGGATTTCCGGGTGCTGCTTCCAGCGCTGGAATTCCTCATAAGGATAGACATAGGGATTCGCGTAATCGAGCGCAGTGACGAAGCCCAGCGCAACCTGGTTGTTCGCCTGATGATAGAGGAAGCCGCCGCCCCACGAATTGCTTTCCGAAAGCGGCCAGCCCTGCGTGTGAATGACGCGGCCCTGCACGTGCTTGTCGGGGTCGATGTCCCAAAGTTCCTTGATGCCGATGCCATAGACCTGCGGCTGGCAATCACGCTCAAGGTCGTACTTCGACTTCAGCTGCTTTGTGAGGTGTCCGCGCGCACCCTCTGCAAACAGCGTGTATTTTGCAAGGAGTTCCATGCCCGGCTGGTAATCCGGCTTGTGGCTGCCATCCTTGGCCACGCCCATGTCACCCGTGGCGACGCCGCGCACCGCGCCGTTGTCATCATAGAGGATTTCCGCCGCC
>JBIPOH010000390.1:0-3281 GCA_044379435.1 Novosphingobium sp. | reverse complement strand
GAGATAGCGGGTGCCATCCTCGTCGATGAGATGGCAGTGCTCGCCACGCACCGGCCGGACACCGCAACGCGGATAGACGGGCATGAGCGGGGTAATCGACATGGGCTTTGTCCTGAATTGTGAGAATCGGGGGGACTTGAAACGCAAATGGCGGCCCTGAACCAGAGCCGCCATCTACAATCCGGTAATCTTCCGCTGACCCTGCGTCAAACCGCGGGGGGCGGTTTCGGCCGAGGTCAGCCTTCGATCGGTGCCAGATTGACGGCGGAATATTTTCCGCGTCGATCGACTTCGAGATCGAATTCGTAGCGTTCACCTTCGTTCAAGGCCGAAAGCCCCGAACGCTCGACTGCGCTGATGTGAACGAAGGCATCGGGCTGGCCGTCATCACGGACGAGGAAGCCGAAGCCCTTCATCCCGTTGAAGAACTTGACCGTGCCCTTGGCCCGCTCACCCGTCAGCTCGCGAGCCGGAGCAGCGGGCTTGGCCGCCACAGCGATCACATCGCCGACAACCTGCAGATCCTGCGCCGACACCTTGCCGCCGCGATCCACGAGGTTGTACTGGAGTTCCTGACCTTCAGCGAGGCCTTCAAGACCAGCACGCTCGACTGCGCTGATGTGAACGAACACATCTTCGCCGCCGCCCTCTTGCTGGATGAAGCCGAAGCCCTTCTGTGTGTTGAAGAACTTCACAGTGCCCTTGCCGGTGCCAACGATCTGGGCAGGCATGCGCGGAGCGCCGCTGAAACCACCGCCGCCACCGCCGCCAGGACCACGCGGGCCGCCGCTGAAGCCGCCACCGCCGCTCCGTGGTGCACCGCCACCGCCGCCGCCGCCGTAGCGATCACCGCCGCCGCCGCCGCCAAACCGGTCGCCACCGCCACCGAAGCGATCACCGCCGCCGCCGAATTCGCGCGGAGGCGAGAAACCATCATTCCCACCGCCAAACGGATCGAAGCCATCTTCGCCGAAACCGTCGCGCTTATCGCGTCCGCGCCGGCGTCCCCTATCGTAACCCATAGATCAGTACGTACCTTAGCCACACTGCCCGGCCTCAATCGCGCCGATGTCGTGGACAGTGAGCCGCACCGGAGCCAGACGCGCCGAGCTTGTGGTCCGGCGCGCACGTGTGAAACTCATAGCGCACAAAAGCTTGCTTTGCGAACGATTTTACCGGGTCCCCGTTTGGCGTGCTGCCGCCACGCAGCGGTGCTTGTGCGCCAGACCCGCTTTGGGCATGTAAGGCGGCACCGACACTGGACCAGGCTCTGGAGAAAGCAGGACTTATCATGAGCGATTTTCGCCAACTGACCGAAAATGTGCTGGTGAGCCCGCAACTTGCGCTGGAGGATATCGCGGCGGCGGCGGCACTGGGCGTGGGTCTCATTGTCAATAATCGACCCGATGGCGAGGAACCCTCGGCTCCGCAGGGTGACGAAATCGCAGCGGCAGCAGCAGCGGCGGGGATGAATTACGTCGCCATCCCGATCGGCCACGCCGGCTTCAGCGAACCGCAGGTCAACGCCATGATCGACGCACTGGAGCAGGCCGAGGGCCCGATTCTCGCCTATTGCCGTTCGGGCACCCGATCGACCTTGTTGTGGGCCCTGGCCGCCGCCAAGCAGGGCGTCGAGCCGGACGACATCGCCCGCACAGCGGCGCGAGCGGGCTATGACGTCAGCCCGATTCGCGCGATGATCGACATGCTCGCTGCGCGCTGAGGCGCACCGACATGAATGTGCCGCCATTGCTGGTCCAGACCTTGGGGTCGCTGCTCGCGATCCTTGCGCTGGCGGGTTTGGCGTGGTGGCTGAAGCTAGGAGGGTCTCCGACGCTCGCCAGTGATGATGATGTGCGGCGCGCGGCTGGCGAAGTGGAAGACGGGTTCGATCCTGTCGCCATCGCTCGCGACACTGACGGCGTGGCGGCGATCGCCTGCGACGCGCAGGGGCGGGTCATGGTGATCAAGCGCCATGGCAATCGCTTTGCCGGCCGGGTGCTCGATGCCGATGCGAAAGCGACGCTCAACATTGATCTCGGCGAGACGGTGCTGGTCGTGCGCACCGGTCAGACCTTGTTCGGCGATATCTACCTTGCGGTTGACGATCCGCAGGCTTGGGTCGCAACCATCAATCGAGTAAGCAGGGCGCAAGATGCCTGAATTCAACCCCACCCAATATGCTGTGCCGCTGTTTGTGGTGGCGGTGCTGGCCGAGATGATCTGGGCCAAATTCCGCGCGCCCGAGGCCTACGAGCCCAAGGATACGCTGGTCAGCCTCGCGTTCGGGCTGGGCTCGACCGTGGCGGGTGCGCTGCTCGGCGGGTTCGCGCTGACGCTGTTCATTCAGGCCTACGAATATCGCATCTTCGATTTCGGCCCGGACTGGTGGGCGGTGTGGTGGGCGTGGCCTGTCTGCTTCGTGCTCGACGATCTCAAGTATTACTGGGTTCACCGCGCCGGGCACCGCATCCGCTGGATGTGGGCGAGCCACGTGAACCACCACTCCTCGCAGCATTACAATCTCTCCACCGCCCTCAGGCAGACGTGGACGGGGATGTTCACCTTCGGCTTCCTGTTCGCGGTTCCGCTGGTGCTGCTCGGCTTCCACCCGGCGATGATCGCGATCTGCGGCGGGTTTAATCTCATCTACCAGTTCTGGATCCACACCGAGGCGATCAAGCGGATGCCCGCGTGGTTCGAAGCAGTGATGAACACGCCTAGCCACCACCGCGTCCACCACGCTACCAACCCGCGCTATCTCGACACGAATTACGCGGGTGTGTTCATCATCTGGGACAAGCTGTTCGGCACCTTCACCCCTGAGGTGGACGACGAAAAAATCCGCTATGGCATCGTCAAGCAGCTGGGGAGTTTCAATCTGTTGTGGTCGGTGTTCCACGAATGGATCGGGATGATTGGCGACATATGGCGTGCGCCGTGGCAGCATAAGCTGAGCTACCTGTTGCGCGAGCCGGGCTGGAGCCATGACGGCAGTCGCGAAACCTCCGACATGATCCGAGCAAAGTGGCAGGCCCGCACGGGCATCGAGGTTGCGCCCGCTGCAACTTCAGTGGCGGATCGAAACCCGATTGCAGGCGGCCAAGAAGCTGCCTAATCTCCCCCACCAAAGGGAGAGATCATGGAAAGTTTCGACTACATCGTCATCGGCGGTGGCAGTGCCGGTAGCGCTGTCGCAGGGCGGCTCGCAGTGGATGGCACGCGCCGGGTGTGCCTGCTGGAAGCGGGCGGGCGCAACGACAATGTCTGGATCAAGACAC
>JBIPOH010000389.1:0-3286 GCA_044379435.1 Novosphingobium sp. | reverse complement strand
GCGCCCTTGTATCAAATTGCGTCAAACCCCGCGCACAGGTCCGTAATGGCCCGGAAACACGGGGCTTTTGCCTTCTCGTTCAACGACCATTCAGCACCTGACGCGCAAGCTTTTCTCATGCTACCAATGCATCGCGCCGGCTGATGGGGGAGTTGGCCGATGCACCTAGGAGTTGCTGGAAATGAACCTGATGCCCAAGCGTAATCGTCTTGCTCTGATTGCCGCGCCCCTTCTCCTCGCGCTCGGTGCCTGCGCAACGCCGTTCAATGCCAATGTCTCGCGCTTTCAGGCGGAGCTGCCTGCGCCCGCAGGCCAGACCTTCGCCATCGTCCCGCAAGATCCGCGCAACGCGGGCGGCCTCGAATTTGCCCAGTATGCAGGGATCGTGGCGGCGCAGCTGCAGCGGGTGGGCTATGTGCCCGCCGCCAACGCGCAGGCCGCCGATCTCGTTGTCCAGTTCGACTACGGCGTCGATCGTGGCCGTGACCGCATTCGCAACAACGGCTTCGGCGATGCCTGGGGCGGCTGGGGCGGTTGGGGTCCGGGCTGGGGCGGCCGCTGGGGCGGCTGGGGCGGCTGGGGTCCGGGTTGGGGCGGTTGGGGTCCCGGCTGGGGAGCTGGTTGGGGTCCGGGCTGGGGTGCCGGTTTGGGCGGCGGCGGCGTTGATGTCGTCACGGTCTTCACCAGCGGGATCGACATGAAGATTGATCGCCGCGCCGATGGCAAGCGCCTGTTCGAAGGCAAGGCCGAAGCCTCGTCCAACTCGAACCGTCTGCCCTATCTCGTGCCCAAGCTGGTCGAGGCCATGTTCACCGATTTCCCCGGCAGCAACGGGGAAACGGTGCGGATCTCGGTCGCTCCGGAAAAGAAGCGGAACTGATCGCGGCGCTGGTTTGATTGAGCAGGGCTTCGGTTCAGCCGGGAAGCGCCGCAAGGCCTCCGGTTGAACCGAACCCGCCTGATCCGCGTGCAGTTTCATCCAGTGTGTCCACCGCAAGCCAGCTTGCCCGTGTCACGGGGGCCAGCACCAACTGGGCTACGCGGTCCCCCCGGCGGATAGAGAACGTCTCGGCGCCAAGGTTGATCATGATCACCTTCAGTTCGCCGCGATAGTCGCTGTCGATCGTGCCGGGCGTGTTGGGCACGGTGATCCCGTGCTTCAGCGCCAGCCCTGAACGCGGACGCACCTGAATTTCGAAGCCCTCCGGAATTGCCATGCTGAGGCCGGTTGCCACGGCATGTCGCGCACCCGGTGCCAGATCGACATCTTCGGCCGAAACGACGTCCATGCCTGCGGCCCCGGCTGTGGCGTAGGCGGGCAGGGGCAGGTCGTCATTGCCCGGCAGGCGCTTGACCATCACGGGCACTGGTTCAGCTGAGTGCATCGGCAATCCTTTCGACCAGCGCGGCAGCGACCGCGTCCTTGGGCATTTCGGGCAGGCTTTCCACGCCTGACGCGCGCACGATGTGCACCGCGTTGAAGTGTCCGCCCATCACGTCACCGGAGACATCGTTGGCCACGATCCAGTCCGCACCCTTGCGGGCGAGCTTGGCCTGCGCATAAGCCACCACGTTCTCGGTCTCGGCAGCAAAGCCCACCAGCAGGCGCGGGCGATCCGGCGAAGCGCCCAGCCGCGCGAGAATGTCCGGGTTCTCTGTCATCACCAGCGGCGGCACCGCGCCCGAGCCATCCTTCTTGAGCTTCTGGTCCGCTTCCGAAGCAACCCGCCAGTCCGCCACTGCGGCCACCATCACCGCTGCATCGGCGGGCAGCGCGGCGGCCACGGCCGCTGCCATGTCGCGCGCAGTCTCCACGTCCACCCGCGTTACGCCGGGCGGTGTCGGCAGCGTGACCGGCCCTGCCACCAGCGTCACCCGCGCGCCAGCCCGCGCGGCGGCGGCGGCGATGGCGAAGCCCTGCTTTCCGCTCGACCGGTTGGCGATATAGCGCACCGGATCGATTGGTTCGTGCGTCGGGCCTGCCGTTACCAGCACATGCTTTCCTGCCAAGCGGCCAGTGGGCATTCCGCCCAGCTTCGCGCCAATCGCAGCGAGGATTGCGGGCGGTTCCGGCAGACGTCCGGGGCCGAACTCGCCGCAGGCCATCGGCCCCTCGTCGGGCGCCATCACGTCCACACCGTCGCCGCGCAGCGTTGCCACGTTGCGCACGGTGGCGGGGTGGTGCCACATCCGCACGTTCATCGCGGGCACGGCCAACACCGGCTTGTCGGTCGCCAGCAGCAGCGTGGTTGCCAGATCATCGGCGAGCCCCGCAGCCATCTTGGCCATCAGATCTGCCGTCGCCGGGCACACCACCACCAGATCGGCTTGCCGCGAAAGCTGGATGTGGCCCATCTTCGCTTCGGCATCGAGATCCCACAGCGTGGTATGGACCGGGTTCTCGCTCAGTGCTGCCAGCGTCATCGGCGTCACGAACTGGCTGCCGCTTTTGGTCAGCACACACGTTACCGCACCGCCTTCGCGCCGGATCAGACGCACGAGTTCGCTGGCTTTGTAGGCAGCGATGCCGCCGCCGATGATGAGAAGGATGCGCTTGCCCTGCATGGCCGCGCTTGTGCAATGGCGCGCCCCTGCGTGCAATCCGTTTTGCAACGCTGCGCTTGCGCACTGGCCCAAGGAGGCCCACGCTTCGCCACCCAACAGGAGCTTCACCTCATGCGCTTCATCCTCACTGCGCTTATCTTCCTCGTCGGGATGTTCGACCTGTTCATGGCCGGCTCGTTCCTGTTCACCCCGCAGACGACTGCATCCGGCCCGGTCTTCGGGATCGCGCCCATTGGCACGGCAGGCCTTTCGACCATTCGTGGCGACATGACCTCGTTCTTCGGCGTGGGCGCGGTATGCATGATGTGGGGCGCATGGCGGCGCAATGCCGATTTGCTGCTGGTCCCGGCCATGCTGTATGGCACCACGCTGGCGGGCCGCGCGATCAATCTCGCGGTGGTCGGCGCCTATCCCGGCTGGGCCATGCCGATGGTGGTGGAGGCGGGGCATGTCGTCCTCGCGCTCGCGGCGTGGCGGCTTCTGCCGCACCACAAGCTGGAAGAACTGGCGGGCTAGGGTCAGGACCTATTAACCGCGCCTTCGAGGCGCTGGAATGGCGAACATATCGGGCGGATGCTTGCGCAGGGAAGGCTAGTTGCCTTTCCAAGCAAGTATCTGCACGAGATGGAAGCCATTCCAGCGTCCCTTCGGGATTTGACCAAAATGGCCCATTGCTTCGTCAGGAAGCCTTGAGATATCGACATATCCCTGCGTCTTCCTT
>JBIPOH010000387.1:0-3293 GCA_044379435.1 Novosphingobium sp. | reverse complement strand
CGGCGCGTTGATCTGCTCATCACTGGCAGCAGCGTGCTGGAGAAGCAGGAAGGCGTGGTCCACCACGATGTGCTCGATGATCCTTTCGTGCTCGTGTTCCCGACCAGCTTTCGGGGTGCTGCTGATCCCATCGCAGCGGCCGAAGGGCTGCCCTTCGTGCGCTATTCGCTCGATACCGGCATGGGCCAGCGCATCGAAAGCCAGCTCACGCGGATGCGGCTGCGCCTGCCCAACGTGATCGAGGTCGATATTGTCCCTCAGCAATTGAACGCGGTGGCGCGCGGGATTGGTTGGAGCATCACCTCGCTGCTGTGCCTTGCTGCGATGCCGGCGCTGATCCCGCACTTGCGGGTGGAGCCGCTACCGCGCGCACGCTTTGCCCGGCGCATTCAGGTGGTCAGCCGCGCAGGTGAGCTGGGCGATCTGGCGATGGAAACCGCGGCGCTGGCCGGGGAGATGATCCGGACCGAAAGCCTGCCCCCCGTTCTGGAGCAATTGCCCTGGGCGGCGGACCTGCTCGGATCGGACTGATCCATCAGCGGGGCTGCATTAAGACCATTGATATGGTATATGAGACTTGATGATGCACTGCTGAAGCCTGTAGTTCCGGGCTAATGACGCGCCGTGAAAAACGGCAGTCATGCCGCCGTGCATCCCAGCGGGGAAAGACCATGAACCTCACCACTTCGGCCGCAGCGCCCGTCACCCTGACTGACGCGGGCCTTGAAGTCCTGCTGCCCAGCGGCAAGGCTGCCTACTTCAACAACTACTGGCTGCGCGACAACTGCCCGACCTCGTTCGACAGCCAGACGCGCGAGCGCGTGTTCGACATCTTCCACCTTGAGGCGGCCCCGCGTCCGCGCCGCGCCGAAGTGGTGGGCGATGCGCTGGAAATTGCGTGGGACGGTGAGAACCACACCAGCCGCTATCCACTGGCATGGCTGGCCAGCTATGCCGAGGGCAAGCGCCGCCACGATCCTTCCGATCTGCCGCGTTCGGCATGGTATTCGGATCACTATCCCAAGATCGCGCGCTTCCCGCAGGCCGAACTGATGGCCGACAAGGCCAAGGTCGCCGCGTGGCTGAAAGCGCTGATCGTCGAAGGCGTCGCGCTGGTGACGGACATGCCCGACAGCGACGAGGGCCTGACCGAGCTTGTCAAGCTGATGGGCCATGTGCGCCCCACCTTCTTCGGCGAATACTTCGATGTGATGACGCATATCGAGCCGACCAACCTTGCCTACACCGCCAAGGCGCTGGAACTGCACACCGATACTCCGGCGGAAGACATGGCCCCCGGCGTCCAGTTCCTCCACTGCCGCGCCAACAGCGTGGAAGGCGGGGCGAACCTGTTCCTCGACGGCGTGGCCGTCGCCAACGATTTCCGCGCGCTCTATCCCGAAGACTTCAAGCTCCTCGCCGAAACCGACGTGCCGTTCTATTGCGAGCACGACACCTACGACGTCCGCTCGCGCCAGCGGGTGATCGAGCTTGACGAACATGGCGAAGTTTCGGGCGTGACCATCAGCCAGCACATGGCCGATGTGTTCGATCTGCCGCAGGACGTGCTCGACCGCTATTACCCCGCGTTCTGCCGCTTTGGGCGGATGCTGCAATCGGACAAGTACCTCATGCGCTTCCGCATCAATGCGGGCGAATGCATCGTGTTCGACAACCACCGCATCGTTCACGGGCGTGAGGCCTATTCCGCCACCAGCGGCGCGCGCTATCTGCGCGGGACCTATGCGGATCGCGGCGAAATGCGTAGCACCTACCGCGCGTTGACGAGCGAGGGCCGCTTCAAGTGAGCGACCTGAGCGAGGCGGATGTTGCGGCGCTGCGCGAGGACCTTGCCGCGGCCTTCCGCATCACGGCGCAGATGGGCTGGTCGGAATCGGTTGGCAACCACTTCAGTGCAGCGGTTTCGGCGGACGGCAAGCAGTTCCTCCTCAACCGTAAGTGGCAGCATTTCGCCAGTATCAAGCCCGATGACCTGATGCTGCTCGATGCCGAAGATACCGATGTGATGAACCGCCCCGATGCGCCCGATGCCTCGGCCTGGACGATCCACGGCACCGTGCACCGCAAGTGCCCCGCCGCGCGTGTCATCATCCATTGCCACCCGCCGCACGCCACCGCGCTGGCCACGCTGGCCGATCCCCGAATGCTGCCGCTCGACAACAACACCGCGCGGTTTTTCAATCGGCTGGCGATCGATCAGGGCTTTGGCGGGATTGCCGATGAAGCGGAGGAAGGCCTGCGCCTTGCTGCGGCGCTCGGCAATCACAAGACGCTGATGATGGGTAACCACGGGATCACCTGCACCGGCCCGACGGTCGCCGAAGCTTTCGAGGACCTCTACTTTTTCGAGAAGGCGGCCCAGACTTTGCTGCTCGCCTATGCCAGCGGTCAGCCGCTCAATGTCCTGTCCGACGAAGTGGCGGAAAAGACCGCGCGCGGGTGGGATGACTATCGCGGCATGTCCTACGCGCATTTTGATTGGCTCAAGTCGCAGCTTCCGCCGCTCGCCTGATCCGATGGAACCCGTCCCAGCCTTGATGGAAGCTGTGCTGCTCACCGCCAATGGCGGGTTTGAGTGTCTGTCGCATCGCACCGATGTGCCGGTGCCGCAGCCGGGGCCGGGCGAAGTCTTGATCCGCGTCGGCGCGTGCGGGGTCAACAACACCGACATCAACACGCGCACCGCGTGGTATTCCAAGTCCGTCACGGCCGCCACGGAAGCGGGCGGGGGTGACGGGTTTGCCGAGGCGAAGACGGAGGATTCGGGCTGGACCGGCGCGCTGCCGCAGTTCCCGCGCATTCAGGGCGCCGATGCGGCGGGCCGGATCGCGGCGGTGGGGGAAGGGGTGGACCCTGCCCGCATAGGTCAGCGTGTGCTGGTCGAGCCGGTTTTTCGGGGAGCCAGCCGCTTCGAGGCCACGTATTTCGGTTCGGAGGTCGATGGTGCCTTCGCGCAATTCGCCCGGGTGCCAGCGGCCCATGCGCATGCAATCGAAACCGCGCTGACTGATACCGAACTGGCCTCGTTCCCTTGCGCTTATTCGGCGGCGGAAAACATGCTCACCCGCACCGCGCTGGCCAGCGGTGAACGCGTTCTGATCACGGGGGCATCGGGCGGGGTCGGCTCGGCAGCGGTGCAGCTTGCCAAGCGGCGCGGCGCGGACGTCACCGCGCTTGCCAGCGCCGAAAAGGCCGAAGGTGTGCGCGCGCTGGGGGCTTCCCGCGTCGAACCGCGCGATGCCCGCTTCGATCCCGAAAGCTTCGACGTGGTG
>JBIPOH010000079.1:0-11469 GCA_044379435.1 Novosphingobium sp. | reverse complement strand
GCTCACCTACATCAACTGTTCGACGGAAGTGAAAGCGCTCAGCGACGTCATCGTGACGTCATCGAGCGCCGAGACGATCCTTGCGCAGATCCCGCCCGAACAGAAGATCATCTTCGGACCTGATCGACACCTCGGCGGCTACCTCAATCGTAAGTTCGGGCGCGAAATGCTGCTCTGGCCGGGCGTGTGCATCGTGCATGAAGCCTTCTCGGAAACCGAGCTGATCAAGCTGATGGCCCAGCACCCAGGTGCGCCGGTTGCCGCCCACCCGGAATGCCCGCCGCACATCGTGGATCATGCCGAATATGTCGGATCGACCAGCGGCATTCTCCAGTTCGCGCGCACCTTCCCTGGCGACACACTGATCGTGGCAACCGAACCGCACATCATCCACCAAATGCAGCTGGCCTTGCCGGAAAAGACCTTCATCGGCGCCCCCGGTGCCGACGGCAACTGCAACTGCAACATCTGCCCCTACATGGCGCTCAACACGCTCGAGAAGCTCTACATCGCTCTGCGCGATCTTTCCCCGCGAATCGAGATCGAGGAAACCCTGCGGCTGGATGCCAAGAAGAGCCTCGATGCGATGCTGGCCATGGCCAGCGGCACAGTCGGGCAGGGCGATCTTGGCGCACGCGGATAAGCCGGAAGCGACAGGGATGAACTCCTCAACCCCCTCCGGCACGCGCGCGCCGATCAAGCGCCCTGCACGCGCAAGAGAAATGCAGGACGCCCTGAATCACTATATCTATCATCCGCTGGCCTGGCAGCTGGCGCGGCTGCTGGCGCCTACGCCGATCACGCCGAACATGGTCTCAGTGGTTGGCGGCTTGATGGTCGTCGCTGCAGGGGTGGTCTACTGGAGCACATCCGGCCCGCTTTGGGCGATGCTGGGCATGCTTCTCCATATCTCTTGGCACGTCGTTGATGGTGCGGACGGCGATCTGGCGCGAATTACCGGACGCTCCAGCCCGCTCGGCGAACTGGTTGACGGAATCTGCGATTATGTGAGCCATATCGTGCTCTACGTGCTTCTGGCATTTGTTCTGACTCGCGAACTGGGCTCAGGCTGGGCGTGGTTCTGGGCGCTGGCTGCGGGTGCCGCGCATATCGTGCAGGCCAACCATGTCGAAGTGCAGCGTCGTTTCTACCAACACTGGACTTACGGCACCCCATGGCTGCACAATTCGAACAGCAATGGCCCTGCCCTGTTCCGCGATCTGGGCGTGCTTGGCTGGTTGCTGCGGGTTGCCGTGACGGGATACCTCCGGCTCGCGGCAGGCATGAGCCCAAACGCGCTGCGGATCGACGCAGCCGTCACCAACGCAATAGCTGGGGGTGACACGGCGCGCCTCGCCCGGATCCGCGCCGAAGTGCAGCGCGAACAGCGCCCCCTGCTCACGCTGCTGCGCTATCTCGGGCCCAATCCCAGAGCCATTCTGCTTGGTCTTTCGATGATTGTCGGAAGCCCGCTGTGGTATTTCATCTACCTCGCGGTTGGCCTCAATCTGCTGCTGATGGTTTCGGTGCGGCTACATGATGCCGCGGCGGGCCGCGTAGTAGCGCGGCTTGACCTCGCCTGATCCCCTCAGGCAGGCGGATCGCGCCGCATGCCGAAGATGCAGATGAGGATCACGACAAGCGAAAGCAGTTCAACGGCACCCCAGGCCAGCCAATTCGAATGGTTGTAAAGCCAGACACCGATCGCCGGTGAAATGATATAGGCTGAACCGTTCACTGCCGCGACAATTCCGGCAGACTGCCCCTGCTCCGCTGGCGTTACGGCCAAACTTGCGCCCGAGGTGAAACCCGGGCGGAAGAGGCCGAACCCTAAAGAGCAGACGGCAAAACCTGTCGCAATGGCGTGAAGATCCTTTCCGGCCCCCATGCCAAGGGTGCCGAGTGCCACCAGCCCCATACCCCAGAGCGTCGATGTCCGCGGGCCCAGCCGCATCAACGGGATCAGCCCCCATTGCGCTAGCAATGTCGCCACAGCGCCGCTCATCAGAACAAGCCCGATCGGTCCGGCCGCTGCATCGGGTTGATGGCGTAGATCAAGCCTGTCGAGTACGAGAAACCCCACCACCCCGAGCAATATGGACTGGGCCTGCCCGCCCAGCGTCCCAGCCGCCAACCACGCCCGCAAGCGCGGATCGCTCCAGCGCAGCCGACCGGTCAGCGCATTGGGAGAATGAGCATCGCGGGAAATCTCGCTCTGCAAGTGCTCTTCTTCGCCACCGCGCGAATCGACCATTCTGGGGTTGGAAGATGCACTGAACGGTTCCCCCAAAATCTGGCCGCGACCGGCAAACCGGGGATCATCGTCAGGCAGCCGGAGCCGCAGCAGCACCAGGACGACCAGCGACGCCACCGTGAATGCGGCAAATGGGCCTATCAGCCCGATCCCAGGAAGAATCAGCAGCGGCGCAAGCGCGGGGCCAAGCACGGTGCCCAATCCGAAACTGGAAGACACCATTGAAAGCGCCTGTGTACGTTCTGCCCTGCTTGTGCGGCTGGCGACGTAAGCTTGAACAGCAGGCGGAGCAGCCGAACCAAACCCACCATAGAGCGAACGGGCTGCAGCGAAGAGGAGAATGGCCGCAAGCCCGCTGATCGCGCCATTGAGCCCGGCGTAGAGCGCAGCGCCGCACAAGGCGAAGGACACGGCAAAACCAACCAGCCCCAAGGCCATCATGGCCTTGCGCCCGCGCCGATCGGAACGCCGTGCCCAGAACGGCGCAAGCAGCATCCAAAGCAGAGCCGACCAGCTGTACGCAAGGCTTACCCAGACATCGGCAATTTTCAGATGCGTGCCGATGGAAGGCATGACCGATTGCATTGCGGTGTTGCCGGCAGCCGTGACGAGCATGACCATGAACAGCAAGGCCATCCGGCTGCGCGGCAGTTGGACATCAGGCTCGTCGACCATAGCGTTCACCCGCTGGCTTTGTCCGCAGCGGCGGCGGCAAGCTGGTGGTAGACGGCAGCAAGCATCGCCACGAAATAGGTGTAGCCAACCGCCAGCAGAACACCTGCCACGCCCTCCCCGACCAAGCGCTGCGGCTCTCCCTTGAACATCAGGACCAGGACCACGCCGACGAACATCATCGCAAGACCGTAAGCCACCAGAAACACGAAACCGGCAAGGCCAATAAACAGCAGAACTCGTCCTGCGTTGCCCCTGGTCAACCGAATGCTTTCACGGATCGCGGCCACCGGATTGCGCTCGGTCCGCCCCGCAATCACGGGGCCAATCAGCATCGTGCGCATGATCGGGTAAAGCAGTATGCCAAAGGCGAAGGACAGCGCGATACGGTCGGGCAGAAACAGCGCCAGAAGCATTGTCATCGCCAGAGATAAAGGCAGAATGCCCAGCGCGATCAGCAATTGTGAGGCAAAGTAGGAAGGCAGCGCGCGCAAGCTGTGGCGGATTGCCTCTGCCACCGTGGGGCGCGCTGCATCGAGCATCACGACCAGCATGGTCAGCATTCCGACCATGGGCAGCAGAGAGAGAGCCAGAAGCGCCGGGAGCGAGCTGGCGTAGTAATCCTGCATGATCTGCAGCATCTGCGCCTCGGTCATGCCCGATGTCATTGTTGGCGAAGGCACGAAGACTGCGCCAGCAAGGCCCGGCAGCACAAAGAACACGCCGGCAATAGCCACGAGCAGATCGCGATTGGCGGCAACCATGCGCGTGGCACTGGCCCATGCTGCACTGCTGTCCAATATCGTCACGGCAGTCACTTCCTTTTCCGGTTTCAGCCCTAGCAGGGCCGGAACACATGTGCACCCCCCGCTTCCTGCCATGACGGTCAATGCTTGCTCTTGCCAGCGGGCAGCCACGAGGCCATGCGCATTGGCAATGGAAAACCCGGATCAGATCGAGATCAGGCAGGCCAATGCCCTTGTACCCTATCGCGAGGCGCTTGATGCGATGACGGCGCGCAACGCGGCCGTGGCGCAGAATGCCGCCAGCGAACTGATCTGGCTGCTCGAACATCCCCCCGTCTACACTGCCGGAACCAGCGCGGCGGCGGATGAACTACTCGATGCACGCTTCGATGTGGTCGAAGCAGGACGCGGCGGGCGCTACACCTACCATGGTCCGGGTCAGCGGGTCGGCTATCTCGTGCTCAACCTCGCCAGCCGCGCGCGCGATGTCCGTGGTTTTGTCCATGCTGTCGAAGGGTGGGTCATCGATACACTCGGCGATTTCGGTGTCGCGGCGTGGCGCGCCGATGGCCGCGTCGGTATATGGACACGCGGCCGGGATGGCTCTGAAGCCAAGATCGGCGCGATCGGTATCCGCATCCGCCGCTGGGTCACCATGCATGGCTTTTCGGTAAATCTTGCACCGGACCTTGCGCATTTTGGTGGAATCGTGCCCTGCGGTATCGAGGAATATGGCGTCACCAGCCTCGCCGCACTCGGCATTTCGGTTGCACCGGAGGAGTGGGATCGGGCACTGCTGGCGCGAACAGCAGCCTTTCTTGCGCAACTGGAACCGCGCGACTGATTAGGCCATCAAGGAACCGCCATGACCCGTTTTCTGCCGAATGCCGCCCTTGCAGCCGCGCTGGCCCAGCTGCTTCTGCTGAGCGGCTGCGGCACCTCAAACACGCCGCAAGCGGCTTCAACAGCCAGCGGGGAAATCCTGCCGGGCTCCATCAGTGATGCCATGCTCGATACCAGCGGCTCGCAGGCAGAAGCGCCGCTGGCGCCAGCGGCGCGCGCGGCTTCGGCCAAGGCAGATACCAGTGCCGACGCTACGTCGAATGCCGCAGACGTAGAGGACATGGCCGATACCGCCCCGGCCGCTGAAATTCCCGCCGGACCCAAGCCCGCCGCAAGCCCCAAACCTGAAGTGCCCTGATCTGGTTGGAGAGTTAAGCGATCCCGAGCAGCGCCCGGGCCAGACGCAGATGGGGCTGGTCAAGCATACGCCCATCCAATTGAAGCGCCCCGACCCCCGGATTTGCCGCAAAAGCATCAACGATGGCCCGCGCATTCGCGAGCTCTTCTTCGGTCGGCGTGAACGCCGCGTTGATCACCGGGACCTGAGAAGGATGGATCGCCAGCATTCCTGCAAAGCCATCCGCCCGGGCTGCCTCGGCCGCACGCCGTGAACCTTCCACGTCACGGAAATCGGCATAGAGCGTGTCGATCGCCCATACGCCGCGAGCATGCGCAACCAACAAAGTCTGCGCCCGTACGAACCGGAACGCGTCGGTCCACTGGCCATCGGTATCCCGTTTGCGCGACGCTCCGAGTTCCGCCGAAAGGTCTTCTGCCCCCCAGGTAAGCCCGGCCAGCCGGGGCATGGACGCATCCATATACGCCGTGATGGTCAGTGCAGCGCGCGGCGTCTCGCTCACAAGCGGCAAGAGCCGGGTTTGGCCATTGGGAATGCCATGCCGCTGTTCGAGTTCATAGATCTCCGCAGCAACCTGCCGGATCTGCTCTGGCCCATCTGCCTTGGGCAGCATGATGCCCTCCGGCGCGCCAACCATCACTGCGGCCAGGTCTTCCCGCCACAGCCCGGTCTCGACCGCGTTGATCCGAACCCAGCGCGCCTGCTTGCGCATGGTGATCTGGCGCTTGTGTGCCTCAAGCCAGTCGCGCGTCAGGCGGCGCGCGGCAGGCTTTGCAGAAGGCGCCACGGCATCTTCCAGATCGACGATCAGGGCATGGGCCCCCGTCTCCGGCGTCTTGAGCAGCTTCTTCTCGCTGTCGCCGGGAACGAAGAGCCAGGATCGCGGAATCGTGCGCATGTCATGCTCCTCTTAACGTGCCCGGCCCAGCGGTCAGGCCGTGACGCGAGCTGCTTCCTCGGCCAGCGTAGGGTAATCGATATAGCCCGCTTCGCCCGGAAAGTACCACGTCTGCGGCACGCCGATGTTAGGGGCTAGCTCAGCGCGAAGACGGATCCGCTCCACGAGATCGGGATTCGAAATGTAAGGCCTGCCGAAGCTGATGGCATCCGCTCGCCCTGAAGCAACATCAGCGGCGGCTGCCTCAGGCGAGTAATCGCTGTTGAGCATCAGTGGGCCCGAATAGTGCGCACGGATCACATGATCCTGCGGCGGAACGGTCGTCGCGCCAAAAGTGCCCTCCGGCCCCGGCTGGCGCAGTTCCACGAACGAGACCTTGAGCGCCTCGAGCACGCGAGCCGCCTCTGCATAGAGCGTGGCCGGATCGCTATCGTCCACGCCCTGACTTTCGCCATTGGGGGATAGCCGGATCGAAACGCGGTCAGCGCCCCAAATCGTCACAAGGCGCTCCATCACCTCGCGCATCAGCCGCACGCGATTCACGGGGCTGCCGCCATAGTCGTCATCGCGCAGGTTGGAGGAATCGCGCAGGAACTGGTCGATCAGATACCCGTTTGCAGCGTGAAGTTGCACGCCATCGAACCCGGCCCGCTTTGCATTCTCGGCGGCATGGCCATAGTCATCAACGATCCGCGGCATTTCATCCAGCCGCAAGGGACGGGCATCGACGTTGTCCATGCGCCCTTCCGGCGTATGGGCGTGGCCTGGCGCCCGGGTAGCAGAAGGGGAAACTGCCAGTTCTCCGCCGAGGAAGTAGGGATGAACGATCCGGCCCATATGCCACAGCTGCATGATGATGCGGCCACCTGCGTTGTGAACGGCTTCCGTTACCGGTTTCCATGCCTCGACCTGCGCGTCGGTCCAGATGCCCGGCGCGCTTGGCCAGCCAAGCCCCTCGCGGCTGATCCCGGTCGCCTCGCTGATGATCAGACCCGCGCCCGCGCGCTGCTGGTAGTACGTCTGCATGATCGCGGTCGGGACACCATCCGGCTCAGCGCGCCCGCGCGTCAGGGGTGCCATCACGATACGGTTCGGCGCAGCAATTGCCCCCAGCTGGATCGGTTGGAAAAGCGGTTCATGCATCGGGTGGGTCCCTTATCGAAATGGAATGGCTGAAACGACGTAAAAAATTGCCAAAGCCGCAAGCGACTAGAGCGGGAAGGGGCTTGGGTAACCCGCATCAGCGCACTATGGCCCATGTCGTCGAAGGGTCTTCGCCCGGCAGGCACAAGACCAAACCTCTCAACCTGACCCCGTTGCGCATGACAGGGTTTCCATTTGCAACCCAGCTAGGATGCCGGTGTCCGCATGACAAGCGCGAGTTGACCAGCGGAACATGACACGCATCGATGACCTGCGCGAACCGGCGCGCCCGAATCCGTGGCATTTCATAGCGCTGCTGGGCGGCAATTTTGCGCTCGCTCTGGGACCATGGTTTGTACGGCTTGCGGATTCCGGACCGGTTTCCGCAGGGTTCTGGAGGCTGTTCCTGCCGCTGCCGATCCTGGCCCTGCTCGCCATGCGGCAACACAAGCCACGGACCGGGCCGAAGCCGACACTCACCGCGTGGCTGCTCATTGCGACGGCAGGAGTCCTGTTCGCGCTCGATCTGGCCAGCTGGCACATCGGGATCGCTTATACCCGGTTGGGCAATGCCTCGTTGTTCGGCAATTCGGGCAGCTTGATCCTGATGGTCTGGGGACTGATCGCAGCGCGTCGTCTTCCCCGCATCGTCGAACTCGGCGCCATCGTGGCAGCCGTGAGCGGGGCCGCCATCCTGCTCGGCCGCTCGCTGGAAATCGACCACGCCACGCTGATCGGAGATCTCTTCTGCATCCTCGCCGGGGTCTTCTATTTCTTCTATATCCTCCTGATCCAGAGCGCGCGCGGACAGTTCGAAAGCTGGGGCCTGCTGTTTGCCTCCACTCTGGCCAGCGCGCCGGTCATGCTCGGAATTGCCATCGCGCTCGGAGAGCCGGTCTGGCCCCATGTCTGGTGGCCGCTGATCGCGCTCGCAATCGGCAGCCAAGTGGTCGGGCAGGGCTTGATTGTCTTTGCGCTACGCCATTTCTCTGCCCTCATCATCGGTGTCGTATTGCTGACCCAGCCTGCCGTAGCTATCGTGCTGGGCTGGTTGGTCTTCGGCGAAACCATGGGTGCGCTGGACGCGCTTGGCATGGCTCTCATCGCCGCAGCGCTGCTGCTCGGCAGGCTCAGTGAGAGCCCGACGCGATGATTCGTGACCAACACCAGCCGGTTTCCCACCGTTGTTTGTGCGGCGAAACTGCCCGAATGCACGGCTTCAGCGGCAGCATGACCCGTATCGCATCATGTGCCTCGCGGCTTCGAATCAGCACGAGAAGTGGGCTATCTCTTGGAAACTAAATGCTTCTCTAATCGATCCTCGCGGTTCCCGAAGCTCTCCATCCGCATCGGCAGCAACGCCTCTGCGTGACCTCACCGACACCGCTCCATCCCCGCTTGCATGACGCCGCTGAAATATCCTTGCAATCTGGTCCTTTTGTGTGGAGTGAGGCAGTTTAGTTACAACGGCATTCCGTTTGTCCAAGGGGATCGGGTTAAATGAAGCCAATCAAGGTCGCAGTGATCGGCGTGGGCAACTGCGCAAGCTCGCTGGTGCAGGGTGTAGAATTCTATCGGAACACCAACTCTTCCGAAGGCCTGATCCATGAACGGATTGGCGGCTACGGCGCTGGCGATGTCGAGTTTGTGATGGGCGTCGATGTCGATGCGCGCAAGGTCGGCAAGGACATCGCGGAGGCCATCTTCGCTGCGCCCAACTGCACCGCTGTGTTCCAGCCCACCGTGCCTGCAACGGGTGCCAAGGTGATGATGGGCAAGATCCTCGATGGCGTTGCCGATCACATGACCGGCATGGGTGAACGCGGCTTCATCGTCTCGGATGCCCCGGAAGCCACGCGGGAATCCATCGTTGCAGCCCTTCGCGAAACCGGCGCGGAAGTTTTGCTCAACTTCCTGCCCGTCGGCTCGGAAACGGCGACCGAATTCTACATGGAATGCGCGCTTGAAGCGGGCGTCGGCGTCGTCAATTGCATGCCGGTGTTCATCGCCAGCCGTCCGGAATGGGAAGCGAAGTTCCGCGCCAAGCGCATCCCGATCGTGGGTGACGACATCAAGGCGCAGGTCGGTGCCACCATTGTCCACCGCGTTCTGTCCAGCCTGTTCGGCGCGCGCGGCGTTACGGTCGAAAAGACCTACCAGCTCAACACGGGCGGCAACACCGATTTCATGAACATGCTGGATCGCCAGCGCCTCGGTTCCAAGAAGGAATCGAAGACCGAAGCCGTGCAGGCCATGCTGGCGCAGCGCCTGGCTGACGAGAACATCCACGTCGGCCCGTCGGACTATGTGCCTTGGCAGAAGGACAACAAGCTGTGCTTCCTTCGTCTGGAAGGCACGCAGTGGGGCAATGTCCCGATGAACCTCGAACTGCGTCTTTCGGTCGAAGACAGCCCGAACTCGGCTGCTTGCGTCATGGATGCCATCCGTTGCTGCAAGGTTGCTCTTGAGCGCGGCGAAGGCGGTGCCCTGATCGGGCCGTCGGCCTACTTCTGCAAGCACCCGCCGCAGCAGTTCAACGATGATGTCGCGGCCCAACTGGTCGACGAGTACATTTCGGAAACCGCACTCGCGGCCGAATAAGCGTCTGATACAGCGAAACTAGCGGCGCCGGTCCTCTGCAGGATCGGCGCCGTTTGTTTTGCAGGCCGCAATCGGCCCGAACAGAGGATCTCCCTGATGGATGCCGTGATCATTGCCGCTGGCTATGGCAGCAGGCTGGCGTCACTTTCGCCTTCCAAGCCACTGACGCTGGTGTGCGGCGTTCCGCTTATCGAAATCGGAATCCGCCAGGCAGCAGCAGCTGGGGTCACGCGAGTGGTCGTGGTCACGGGGCACCGGGCAGATGAGGTCGAAGCCTTCCTGGCCCATCTGGCACAGCGCATTGCTGTCACAGTGGAAACGGTGCGCGTCGCTGACTGGAGCAAGCCCAACGGTTATTCAGTCATGGCTGGCGCTACCTTGTGTAAGGGCGATTACCTGCTGATGATGGCGGATCACATGTTCGAAAGCGCCATGTTGGCAGAACTGCTGGCCGTGGGAAGTTCATCCCGCGATGTCACGCTGGCCATTGACCGCTGGACCGACAATCCCCTCATCGATCCGGACGACGCGACCTGGGTGCAGACCAACACAAACGGCTTCATCACGGCCATCGGCAAGACGATTCCAGCTTGGGACGCGGTTGATTGCGGCGCATTCCTCGCAACCTCAAGGCTGGCCGAAGCCATCAGAGCCGCCCTTGCCGCAGGCAAGGCGGGCAGCCTTTCCGATGGGATGCAGTGGCTGGCAGATCAGGGCCGCGCTGCGACCCATGAGATCAAAGGCGCATGGTGGATGGACGTCGATGATCCACGCGCCCATGCGCTCGCCGAGGAATTGGCTCCTCGCCACCTCGCCGCCGCATTCGCCGCCAACTGATCGAATACATCAGAACTTCTTGAGCCTGATGGTCATTGCCTGATTGGTGCCATCGACCTTGAACGCCACCGAACGCAGCGAAGGCGGGCCAAACAGAATCGTGGGATTGTTGGAAAAACCCACTGCCTCGCTCGGGATTCCGAACAAGCCACCGCGATTGATCGTACCGGAGGAATCCTCGTCATGATAGATCGCAATGGCATAAGTGCCGGGGTGGGGCACAAAAAGGCAAAATCGTGTCTGCCCGACTGTCGCAGCCGTGCTCGCGACATACAGTGAGCCATTCTTGACCAGAAACCGCTTGGGCTCGTTCGGATAGAGTGTGGCCGTGATAAGCCCCTTGCCATTGCGCACCCGGTCAATCGTGAGATTGATCCATGTTTCACTGGCTGGCCCGATACAGGCTGGCGACGCCTGTGCTGGCGATACGAGCGTTCCGTGCGGCGCAACGAGCAATCCCAGCGCAGCAGCAGCGGCATTGCGCCACTTCGGCAAAATCATGGCATTCTTCCCGAAAGCGCCTGCATCTCGGCGATGCAGCGCGGTGAGCGGGGTGGATAGTCGTGCCGAGGCAGGTTCGGCAAGACCAACCTTTCATCTGCCCCTTTGGCTCGCCTCCAATGGGTTGCCATAATCAAGTCCAGCTTTGCGCCGAAACGGCCGCAAATAGGGACATTGCGTGTGGAAAAGCGAGGTAACTGCGCTTGTTCCCCCGATTCGGCACCGTTATCCATCAAGTGTCATACATGCCGCCATGCGCGCCAGAGTGCCGACCTGACCCGATTCCAGTTTGCGAGTTTTCGTAATGGCTGCGCCGTTGATTGCCCCCTCGATCCTTTCCGCCGATTTCGCCCGGCTCGGCCAAGAAGTGCGGGCCATTGATGAGGCGGGTGCTGACTGGATCCATATCGACGTGATGGACGGGCACTTCGTGCCAAACATCACCATCGGCCCCGGAGTGGTCAAGGCACTGCGGCCCCACAGTGCAAAACCGTTCGACGTGCACCTCATGGTTGCGCCGGTGGATGTGTATCTCGAAGCGTTCGCCGCTGCCGGTGCAGACATCATCACCGTGCATCCGGAAGCTGGCCCGCACATCCATCGCACGGTGCAGGCC
>JBIPOH010000103.1:0-9539 GCA_044379435.1 Novosphingobium sp. | reverse complement strand
GACCCCGCCAAGGCCGGGGTTCATCCCCGGCGCTTCGGCATAGGATTGCTCGACCGTCAGCCGCACCGGCTCGGGCGGATGCTCTTGCGGTGTGCCCGGCGGCACCAGCTTCAGGAACATGAGATCGAACAGCGAGCGCGAGGGATCATTGCCGATGGGCCGGAATCGGTAGATCATCGGCAGCGAAACGCCGGGAAACAGGCACATGTTGGGAAACAGATGGTACTCGATGGAATCGAGCATCTCGCTGTCCGAATACATGTCTAGCGGAACGCCCAGATCGGCTGACATCTGCTGGCGCAGCACTTCTGCCGCATAAGACCGCGCCGTCCGCCCTTCGGGCAGCGGCCCGCCGCCGACGCGCATCTTGTCGAACAGTTCCTGCTCGGTCTGGGTGCCGGTGTAGTGCGGGCTTGCCACGCCGATGGTGTGGACGAAGCGCGTTACGTGATCGCTGAACAGGTCGTATTGTGCATTGGCGTCCGCGGCCGTCGACAGGGCCTGCGAATGGGTTTCATAGACGTGGTAGGCTTCGAGAAACGCTTCCTGCGCGGCCTTCCAGTTGGTCGGCAGCTCCTTCTGGATGTGGAGCGCGATGCGCCGGTCGGAAAGGTCCCAACGTCCGCTGAAATGCTCGGCCAGCGGCCCCAGCTGTTCGGCCAGCGGGCGCGCCTCGGGATCGAGGTTGATGAACACGAACCCGCCCCAGGTTTCCATCCGCACTTGCGGCAGGCTGAATTCCTCGTCCTTCACATGCGGGAAATCCCACCGGCAGGGGATGTGCGAAAGCTCCCCTTCCAGCGACCAGCGCCAGCCGTGGAACGGGCAGCGCAGTTCCGCCGCGTTGCCGCTGCTGTCGGACCTTTTGAGCTGCGTGCCCCGGTGCAGGCAAACGTTGCGATAGGCGCGAATTTCCCCGTCATCCCCGCGCACGATCAGCACCGACCACGGGCCGATATCGTAGGTGATGTAGTCGCCCGCCTCGGGAATATGCTCCTCGCGCGCGGCCCATTGCCAGGTGCGTGCCCATATATGGGTGAACTCGCGCGCCATGAAATCGGCGTTGGTATAGCGGTCGTAGTCAATGTCCGCGTCGCCGCCAAAGGCATAAGCCTCGGCGATCAAGGCGGGCGGTACATCCTGTCCGTCAGCCAGAATGATGTCGCGCGTACTCGGCCCGGGGCAGCGCGCTACGCCGGGCTCTGCGGGAAGTGGCAGGCTGGTCTCAAGGTTCATGCGTACAAGCTCCTTTGCGCCATTGTCTGCCCCTTCCCGCTCACGTTCAATAGCGAACGGTGATCTGCATCCGCACGGTGCGCGGCATGGCACCATAGCCGATGATATCGCCCAATGTGGCGGCGTTGGTGCCAGTCCCGGCCCCGGTCAGCGGCGCCGTGCCTGCGCCGATGAAGTAGAACTTGTTGGTCAGGTTCTTGCCGATCACGGACAGCTGCCAGCGGTCGTTCGCGGCACCGATCCTGATGCCCGCATCCAGCACGGCATAGCCGTCCTGCCGGGTGAAGGGATCGCCGAAGCTTGAACCGAGGTACGAGCTGGAGGTGCGCGTATCGATGTTGCCGCCCAGCTTCAGACCCTTGCCGATATCCGTCTCATAGGAAACGCCCGCCGTCGCGGTCCATTCCGGCGCAGCAGAGGTCGGCGTGCCGCTCAGATCCTGCTGCTCGATGCCGTTCACCCGCAGCGAACACCCCGCCGCAATGCTTTGACCAGACCAGCACGGCGCGATGAAATCGATGTAGCGCGCCCGGTTGTAGTTGATCGCGCCGCGCAGCGAGAGGCCGGGCACACCGCGCGGGGCATATTCAAGCTCCAGCTCCGCCCCCTTCGAACGTGCCGCGCCCGCGTTGTAGGTCACATAGGCAAAGACTTGCGCATTGAAGAAATCGACCTGCAAGTCGGTATACTTGTAATTGTAAAGCGTCAGGTTCGCGCGCAGCTGGCGATCAAACAGCGTGGTCTTGATCCCGGCTTCGAAGCCGCGGCCGCGTTCGGGGTTGAACGCGAGGTCCGCCGAAGGGTTGTTGGTTACCAGCGAGGAGTTGATCGCGCTGTTGGAGAAACCGCCCGATTTGTAGGCGGTCTTGTAGGCACCATAGACGAGGATATCGGAGCTTGGCTTCCAGCTCAGCGTCACGTCGGGCGACCAGTCGTTGAAGGTCTGGTCCCCGGTCAGGATGCCATTTGCTGCCGCGTTCTTGGGGCGGAACAGGAACGTCAGGCCCGGATTGACGTAAGGCTGGGTGAAGAAGCTGTCCTTGGTTTCATGCGTATAGCGCACGCCCGCCGTCGCCTCGAGCGTGGGCGTGATCTTCCACATCACCTGACCATAAGCCGACCAGGTCTCGCCGTCGGTCTCTGATTCCTTGGCATAGGAGACATAGCGCATGCCCGTGGGCGCGGCCGAATTCTCGCTCCCGGCGAACAGCACCGTCTGGAAGAAGCTGCGCTTGGTCTTCTGGTAGAGACCACCGACCATGAGGTTAACCGGCGCATCGAACTTGGTCATCGCCCGCAGTTCCTGGCTGAAGGCGTGGTAGCTGGCGTTTTCCGTCGCCCACACGCCGCCGCCGAGGAAGTCGCAGTCGCAGCCGAACTTGTTGTTGTTCCAGTTGTAGTTGGTGACGGAGTTGAGCGTCACGTTCTCCATGTCGTAGTTGACCGTGCCGGTGACCTGCCACGACTTGTAGGTGTTGTAGAGATCGCCGTTCTCCCGCGCGAAGGGCGTCGCCTTGGCAATCTCCAGCGGGAAGTTGTTCTGATAGATCTTGAAGCCGCCATCGCACTGGTAGGCCGGATTGAGCGCGGTGGCGCCGGTCGGGCAGCGCACGGCGGAATAGTTCCAGCCGTTGCCGATGGTGTCGTTCCACGAGCCGGATGCCTTGAGCGTCGCGGTCAGGCCCGACCCGCCGTCATACTTCAGCGTGGCGCGGCCGATCAGTTCGCGTTCCTGCGGCTGGTCCGCTGCTGCTGCCGCCGCCGACAACGTGGAAGGCGCGCCGCCATTGGCGACGTCGAACGTTGTGTAGTTCTGCGCTACGGAGGCATTGCGATAGAACCCGCCGAACATCTTGGATCCGCGCACTGCAAGGCGCAGGCCCAGCGTTTCGCTGAGCGGGGTCGAATAGACCAATTCGCCGTAAAGCTGCTCTGCATGAGCCTCATAGCCCACGCGCGCAATGATCTCGCGGTCGCGGCCGGGATCGGCGGTGGTCAGGCTGATCACGCCAGCAGTCGCATTCTTGCCGTAGAACAGCGCCTGCGGGCCTTTCAGGATCTCGACCCGCGCGAGATCGAAGAAGCCCTCGTTGATGACGCGGCCCTGCCCGTAATAGACGCTGTCGACCACGATCGCGACCGATTGCTCGATGCCGATCGAGGTCGCGTTCGAACCGATGCCGCGCAGGGTAAGCTGCGCACCTGCGCCGTTGGAGGCACGCGCGACGGTGAACTGCGGCGTGGCGGCGGCAATCTTTTCAAGGCTGGTGAGGTCGCGGGCCTGCACCGTCTCGGCGCTGATCGCCTGCACCGAAACCGGAATGCTCTGCACGCTTTCGCTGCGGCGCCGGGCGGTGACGACAATGTCCTCGATACCGGTGGCGGCGGTGGCTTCAGCCGATGCACTGTTCTGGGGCGCGGCCTGCTCTTCTGCGGCCAGTGCAGGCGCTGCCCAAAGGAGGAACGCCCCGGCCAGCAGCAGTCTGGGTGCCAGACCCGCCAGTGTGGCGCCGCGCGCCGTGCTCGAAAGGAAATGATCCGTGTGCCGCATTGTGCCTCTCCCGTTTCCTCGTCTTGCCGCCCGAATTCTTTCCGGGTCAGCTTTGACTGGTCAAAGGTATCAAAGGGGAGCCCCCGCTCAACTGATTATGCGGCTGATCCGTACTTTTGATAGGAAAACCGGCAGAACTGCCGGAACTGCATGCTGACGGGGCAGAAAACATTCTGCCGCGCCCTGCGGCGACGGCAGAATGAGAGGCATAGGCGCTAGCGGAAGCAGCCTACCAGTCGTGCGGTTCGCCGTTCCACTTGCGGAAATCGCCGCTGTCTTCCAGCGACCATTCTGCCGCCAGCTTGCGCAGGCCGGCCGCGCTTTCTTCCGGGCTGATCTGGGCATGAGGGCCGCCGAGCTGGGTCTGCACCCAGCCCGGGTGGACCACGCCGAGGATCACGCCGCGTGGCTTGAGGTCTATCGCCAGCGAACGAGTCAGCCGGTTGAGGCCCGCCTTGGCCGCCGCATAGGCATAGAAGCCGCCCATCGGCCAGGTCGACGCGCCCAGCTGGCTGGTCACGTTGATCACGCGGCTGCCCTCACCCATGCGCGGCAGAAATGCCTGCAACACCCTGAGCGGGCCTTGCACCATGATCGCGAACGTCTCGTTCCACGCGTCCCAGTCCGCGGTTTCAAGCTCGTTGGCCACTGGCCCCGAAACGCCTGCCACGTTGTAGAGCACATCGACCGGCGCATCGCCGCTGCCAGCCGCTGCGCTGCGCACCGAGGCATCGCTGGCCACATCGCACAAGTGGATGGTCAGAAGCCCGCCGGAGGACGCTGCCAGCGCCTCCAGCTCAGCGCTGGCCTTGCGCGGCAAGGCCAGCACGCGGTCGCCCGCCGCAACATGCTGCGCAGCAAGCGCAAGGCCAATGCCCCGCGCAGCCCCGGTAATTACGACGGTCGCCATGGTCCTCGTTCCTTCCGTTTACAGCTTGAGCAGCTGCTTGCCCTTGTTCGAACCCGAGAACAGCCTCTGCAACGTTGCAGGTGCATTCTCGAACCCGTGCTGCACGTCCTCACGGTAGGCAAGGCGGCCCTCGTTCACCCACTTGACCAGACGGCGGCGGATATCGGGGAACTCGTTTGCCCAATCGAGCACGATGAAGCCCTGCATCCGCGCGCGGCGGAACACGAGGTTGAAGTAGTTTTCCGGGCCTGCGGGCAGGTTGCCTGTTTCATAGCGGCTGATGCCGCCGCAGATCACCACGCGCGCACCCGTTGCGATGCAGGCGAGCATGTCGTTCAGGATCTTGCCGCCGACATTGTCGAAGATCACGTTGATCCCGTTCGGAGCCAGCTCCTTGAGCTGCGCGCGGATCGGCCCGGCCTTGTAATCGATGGCGTGGTCATAGCCCGCCTCTTTCACCAGCCACTCGCACTTTTCCGGCCCGCCCGCGATGCCGATCACGGTGCAGCCCGCGATCTTGGCAAGCTGGCCGACGATGGAGCCTGTGGCGCCCGCCGCACCCGAGACGACGACAACGTCGCCGGCTACCGGTTCGCCCACCTTGAACAGGCCGCAATAGGCCGTGACGCCGGTGGTGCCGAGGATCGAGAGCATCGCCGTCGACGGCAGATCCGGCATCGCCGGAATCAGGCCCTCGCCATCGTGGATCAGGTATTCGCTCCAGTTGATCGAGCCTGCCAGCGTTGTCCCTACCGGGAACTTGCCGCCGTTGCTGGCCACGACCTCGACAATGCCCGAGCCGCGCATCACATCGCCAATCGCCATCGGTGCGACGTAATCGGCGATGTTTTCCATCCAGCCCTTCTGCGCCGGATCGAATCCGAGGAAGTGCGTTTTCAGCAGCATCTGGCCCGGGCCAGGCTCGGGCAGCGTGTTCGTCACCAGCTTGAGGTCGTCATCGTTGATCGGGCGGCCACGCGGATGTCCATTGAGCAGCCATTGGCGGGTTTCAGTCACGCGGATTCTCCCTTGGAAGGTTGTCTTGCAATCGAGACTAGCTGCAGCGCGGCGCGCGCGGACCTACCGAATTGAATGAGCCCCAAGGGGTAATCCACAGAACCTCAGCGCGCCATCCCGGCCAGCCGCGTCGGCAAAGCCGGATCGCGCGGATCGTTCCAGTCCTGCCGCGCGGCCCATTCGGCAAGGCTGGCGGGTTTGTGCTGGAAAGCCCGCGCCATTTCTTCAGGCGCAACGACCAGAGGCGAGACCGGCTGCGCGTTGTACCAGCGATAGAACTGCGCCATCCCGTCATAGATCGAGAGCGGCTTCACTTCGGCCGAACCCGTCACCAGCAGGCTCATGGCAGAGGCGAAATCGTCTGGCGTCAGGCTCTTGAACACGATGGACTTGCCCGAAACCTTGCTGAGCGTGGCGGCCACTTCATCGCCCACCAGCGCTTCCGGCCCGCCCACCCTGTAGCGCCCGCTGGGCAGATCGGCATTGGTCAAGGCTTCCACCATGAACGCTGCCACGTCATCGAGGCAGATCCACGAGATTTTCAGATCGGGCTTGGCGGGGTAGGCGAACACGCCCTTGTTGACGATGCCAGGCTTGTTCCAGCTGCGGATCATGTTGTCCATGAACACGCGCGATTCGATGATCGCCCATTCGCAGCCGCTGCCTGCAATCGCCGCAATGACATCGCGCCGCCCGTCCATCGCGGGGCTGCCGATATCCTCGTCGGCGATATGGCAGCTGGTGTGGAAGACGATGCGCTTGATGCCGTTGGCACGGCCCGCCGCCGCGATGTTCGCCCCCATCTTCTGCGCCAGATCGCGGTCGAACACGAAGGGCAGGTGCGCGGCAATCGCGTCCATCCCCTTGGCCGCCGCAATCATCGAGGCCTCGTCGTAGATATCCGCCACCACCGTTTCGACATCGGCGAACTCGGTGCCTGCCAGCGCCTGCGGATTGCGCAGCGCGGCCACCGGGGTCATGCCGCCTGCGATCAGCCGGGTCAGCAGCGGATGCCCTTGGTCGCCCGTCGCGCCCAGCACCAGAATGCGCTTCATTGTGATTTCCTTATTGATTGGCGAGCCGCGCGGCCGTGCGCCCCGCGATGCATCCGAACGTCAGCGCCGGGCCCAGCGTGCCGCCCGCGCCTGCGTAGACACTGCCGGTGGGGCAGGCGATCACATTGCCCGCGCCGTAAAGCCCGAGGATCGGCTCCCCCTCCACATCGAGCACTTGCGCCGCCGCATTGGTGCGCGCGCCGCCGTTGGTGCCGAGCGCGCCAAGTTTCAGCTGCACGGCATGGAACGGCCCCTGATCCAGCGGCCCAAGGGTAGCCGCCGCGCCGGGACGCGAACGGTCGCCATAAAAGTGATCGTAGGCGCTGACACCGCGCCCGAAATCAGGGTCTTCGGCAGTTGCAGCATGGGCATTGAAGCGTTCCACCGTGTGCAGCAAACTTGCAGCATCGACGCCGATCTTCGCAGCCAGCTCTTCCAGTGTGTCGGCCGTGAAAACCCAGTCCGGTAGCGCATCGAACGGCATCACCGTGCCCAGCGGATAGCGCGCGCGGTATTGCGCATCGAACACCAGCCACGCCGGGTTGTTGGGATAATCATAGGTTGCGGGATCGAACTGGTGGAATGCCCCTGCCAGCGAGGAATAATTGTTCGCCTCGTTGCAGAAGCGCTTGCCTGCCCGGTTGACCAGCAGGCTGTGCGGCAGGGTGCGCTCGATCAGCACTGGGCTGGCGCGCTGCTCGCCGCCCGGCCACTGCGCGCCGCCGGGGGAGAGCGTGGGCACCCACCACGCCGAGGTCATGTTGCCCAGCCCTGCGCCGACGGACATCGCGAGCTTCAGCCCATCGCCGGTATTGCCGGGCGGTGAGGCAGGCATGTCGAGCGGTCCGCGCAGGAAGGTTTTCTTGAGGTTCTCGTTCCACTCGAACCCGCCGGTGGCGAGGATCACGCCCCGGCTGCCACGAATGCTGCGCCCGCCAGCGAAGTCCACCCCGACCACGCGGCCAGCCTCGACGATCAGCCGCTCAGCCTTCATGCCCAGTTGCGGCTCGATCCCGCGCGCGAGGCATGCTGCCAGCAGCCGCCCGACCATCGCCTGCCCGAACCCGCGCAAGTCCGCCTCCGCACGGCGCTTCAGTTCCGCCGGATCGACGTACCCGCTGCTGCCGCCAAGTGGCGTTTCGCGCAGCATCATGCGCTGGATCACGCCGTCGCTGAACACTTTGTCTGCCCACGGCCCAAGCGTAGTGAAATCGAACAATTCGTTATCGAGCGCGCGGCCGCCTTCGGGCTTTGCGCCGGGCCGGTCGAGGTAATAGTCCGGGTAGCTGGGCAGGATGCTGACAGCGAGCGCGCCTGCATCCTCCAGAAACGCCAGCGCGCCGGGTGCCTCGCGCACGAAGGCGCCCAGCACTTCGGGCTCCATCTCGCCGTGATCGAGGCTGCCGAAATAGGCGAGGGCGTCTTCCTCGCTATCAGCCAGCCCCGCCGCCTGCATGCGGGGGTTGTTCGCCGCCCAGATGATCCCACCCGAAACCGCTGCCGTGCCGCCCAGCCGGTCAGCCTTTTCGACCAGCGTGACCGACGCACCCGCCGCATGGGCAGACAGCGCCGCCGCCATGCCCGCCGCGCCTGCGCCGATGATCAGGACGTCGGTCGTCTCGCTCACCTCACAGCCCTCCGGCGACATAGAGGCACTGCCCCGTGACCCAGCCCGAGGCGGGCGAACACAGGTAGACTGCCGCCGCTGCGATATCCTCCTCGCGGCCATAGCGCTGGAGCGGGATGCGGATCATCTCGCGCAGCGCCTCGCGCCGTTCTTCATCGCCGGTGCGCATGCAATCGTTGAAGTTCTCGGTCGGGATCGGGCCGGGCGCCACGGCATTCACGCGGATCTTCGGCGCCAGTTCGCGCGAGAGCGTCTGCGTCAGGCTGTTCACCCCGGCCTTGGCCGCGCCGTAAGGTCCGTTCTTGACCTGCGGGCCGAACGCGGCGCGCGAGGACGTATTGAGGATCACGCCGCCTGCCTCACCCATGGCCTTTGCGGCGACCACCGCGCCCATCCACACGGCCTTGAGATTGAGATTGACCTGCGCGTCCCAGCTTTCTTCGGTGGTTTTGGTCAGATAGCGCGGGTTGCCATCGGGAATGCCGCCCGCATTGCTGACCCAGATGCCGAGCGGCCCCAGTTCTGCCGCAGCCCGCGCGGCAAGGTTTTCCAGCGCGGCCATGCTCGTCGCGTCGGTTGGCACAGCGATGGCGCGGCGGCCACGTGCGCGGATTTCCTCCGCCACGGCCTCGATATCTGCCGCCGTGCGCGCACCCAGCGCGACGTCTGCGCCCGCTTCAGCCAGCGCGATGGCGATGGCCCGGCCAATGCCCTTGCCCGCGCCAGTGACGACGGCGACCTGCCCGTCGATGCGGAAACCATCCAGAATGCTCATGCCGGCTGCGCCTCTCGTTCCATCAGGGTCATGCGCGGATCGTTCGGCCAGACCCATTCCTTGCCGATGACCTGCTTCACCGCGAGGTGCTCCGGCACGTTCTCCAGCCCGATCATCTTGTCGCAGGTCTGGTGGAAGCTGTAGATGCGCGCTTCCTGATAGCTCAGCGGTACGGACTTGAATCCGTCGCTCTCCATCGACTTCTGGATCGCTTCGCCGAACTGGGTGTCTTCCAGAATGATCGGGCTCATCGCGCGCCCGCCCTTGCCATCGGGCACGGTCCAGAGGTCCGGCACGGGGCCGTCACCCCAGTCAAGCGCCATGGTAATCAGCTCCAGCCGTGTCGTGTTCAGCGACGTCGGCCAGAA
>JBIPOH010000386.1:0-3311 GCA_044379435.1 Novosphingobium sp. | reverse complement strand
GGCCACGGCGAGACAAAAGCCATGAGCGGGGCGACCCCTTCCTCCGGGCGTGCTGCGCTGATCGCACAGATGACCGACATTCACGTCGGCTTTGCCCCTGACGAACAGCCCGAGGAATTGAACCTCACCCGCTTCCGCGCGACTTTGGCGCGCCTGCTCTATGGCCCCAACCGGCCCGATTTGCTGGTGCTATCGGGCGACATTACCGATCACGGCGATCCGGAGAGCTTCGCCAAGACGGCGGATATGCTGAAGGACTGCCCCTGCCCGATCATCCCGCTGGTCGGCAATCACGATAGCCGCGCTGGCCTGCTCAGCGCTTTTCCGCAGGTCGTTCCGGCTGACGGCGGGTTTCTGCACTATGTGGTCGAAGCGCCGCTGGGCCTGCGGATCATCTGCCTCGACACGCTGGAGGATGGCCGCCACGGCGGGGCCTTCTGCGAGGCCCGCGCCCGCTGGCTGGCCGAGCGGCTGGCCGAGGCGCCCGACACGCCGACGCTGATCTTCATGCACCATCCGCCGGTGGTCGCCGGGATCGACTGGATGGACCCCGCGCCTGACGAGCCGTGGATCATGCGGCTGCGCAGCGTGCTGGAAGGACTGCAGCAGGTGCAGGCGATCCATTGCGGGCACTTGCACCGCCAGATCACCACGCAGTTTGCGGGTATCCCGCTTGGCGTGACGCCGTCGGTCGCGCCGCTGGTGGCGATGGATCTGACCCCGATCGACAAGGACGTGCCCGACAACCGCGAACTCATCACCACCGAGCCACCGACCTATGCGCTCCACCGCTGGGACGGGGCGGCGCTGGTATCGCATTATGAGCGCGTCGGCGATTGGGAGGTGCTGGCGCGGTTCCATGCCGGGCTGCAACCGATGATCGAAGGCATGTTCGCGGAAAGGGATTAGTTCTTTCCCCCGCCCCGGGCTTGACCCGGGGCCCCGCTCCCTTGCCGATCACCACACTCCCATCAAGAAATGCTGGGCCCCGGGTCAGGCCCGGGGAGGGGGTAGCCCTACTTCCCCACCGCCGCCCTTTGCGCGCCTGCCGGTGCCACACCAACCCAGCGCTTCATGTCGACATCATCGCTGACCTTCCACGGCACGCCGCTGCGGGTCATGAACAGGCGCTCCATCTCGGGCCGGGTGAAGGGCCGCGAGCCCAAGCGCCCGAACACCGCCATCTGCCCGCCGGTCTCGTCCACGGCACGGTCACGATCGAGGCCCTTGGAGAGCGCAATCGCAGGGCTGGGTGTCTTGGCCCAGGCGATCAGCTCCGGCACCGGCGCCGGGCTGAAGCCGTAGAAATTGCGCTGGCTGTCCGGGCTGGTGAGTTGCAGCACCTTCATCCCGTTCCGCCCGTCCGCCACGTAAGCGAACAGCGAGGCGTTGGTGGTGCCGACGATTACGTCCTCGGCATCATTCAGCGTCCCATCCAGCGTCACCCTCTGGAATACCCTAGGCGCACGCGGGTTTGTCACGTCGAGGATCACCAGACCCTCACCCTTGGCCGCGACATAGGCATAGGTGCGCGCGATATACATCCGCCGCGCATCGGCGAGCGGCACGGTGCCCTCCGGCACTGCAACCGGCGAACGCAGCGAGGTGATGTCGAACAGTTTCACCCCATCCGCGTCTGTCACCCAGAGGTAGCGGAACTGCACTGCCGAAGCGCGCGCATCGCGAAGCTCGCGCACGGCGGCGATCTTGGGCGCATCGGGGTTGGCGAGATCGACCACTACCAGTCCCTTGTCGGCTGTGATGAAGGCAACCTCTCCCGCCAGCACGATATGCCGCGCACCGGTCAGCACTCCGCCGGGGTTCCACGCGTCGGAGCCATCGGTGAAGACCTTGCGGGTCAGCTTGTTGTTGCGGAATTCGCCGTCCGCCAGCGTGTTGACGTTGACGAGGATCAGGCCCTCGACCGCATCGGTGACGACCGCATAGTTGTAGATCGGGAGGAAGGCTTGTTCCTGATTGATCACGCGCATTTCGGGCGTGCTGCGGGTCGGCGCAATCGGCTGGTTGGTGGGCAGCGCCATGCAGGTGGCATTGGTGGTCTTGACGTTGGTGTCATGCCCCAGCGCCGAGAACGGACCCTTCAGGATGCGTTCCGAGGTGCCCTTGTTGGCGATGCTGGCCACGTCATAGGCGGTGAACCCGCCCTTGCCGCTGGCGACGAACATATATTCGCCGCGCAGCTGCAGGCAGCCGACGCGGTCGCTGGTGCCTTCGTGAACGTTGACGAATTCCTCGAGCGGCTGGGTCTCACCGCTCATCTTGGCATCGAAGGTCTTGCCCCGCACCCAGTTCTTCAGCTCGCGCCCGTTCTGGTCAACGTGCAGCCCCCACCAATCGGGATAGGCATAGCGGTGGAGGTAGGAGCCGATCACCGCCTGCGGCTCGTCATATTCAGTGACGCGGGTGGCCTGGAAGCCGCCCTCCAGCCCTGTCCACGCGTTCAGCCCGACGAAGTTGACGTAGTTGGTGCCCAGCAGGAAAAGCTGCGCCATGATCGCGTTGTTGTCGTCTGCGGCGCTGAGGTGGCAATCGGTGCAGGTCTTGGTCTCGGTCTTCCTCACCGTGTGCGGGAAGTGCGGCGCGAAGGCCTGGGACGAGAAGCCGATGGCGCTGATCGGCGGCTGCTGCACATAGATCCGTTCGCGGTTGATGTTGGTCGACGACAGCACCAGCGCCGAGGACGAGCGAACCGGCGCGACCTGATTGCCCTTGGTGGTCTGGTGCTTGCCGAGCTGGAACATCTCGTCGCGCGCGACCTGCGGGTTGTAGGTCGCGAAGTTGCGCGTCTCGCCGCCTTCATAGCGGTGGCTTTTGGTCTTCCAGTTGGCCTCGATGGGAAGATGGCAACCGCCGCACGAGGTCGTCCACGAAAGGTGGCAGGTGAAGCACGCCATTTCCGGATCGCGGTGCGCGCGGTCGTCGATCCCGATGCCGGTGCCGAATTCGAAATTGCCCGTCTCGGCCCCGTAACGGCTGACGAGCTTCGCCCGCGCGGCCTTGGCGTTGAACACGGGTGTCGCGGGATCGACCGAGTCCTTGACGAGGCTCATCTCCCATTCGAGCTTGGGATCGACGATGGACCGCTGGATCAGCTTTCGCCTGCCGTCTGCCCCTTCCATCCATTCGAACCGACGCTTGCCATCGGGGTTGCGCAGCAGGCTGAGGTCATGGCCCTCGGGCGGCGCGGCGGGGCCGCTGGTGCGCAGCGTGGGATAGGCATCGGGCGTGCCGTGGCAGTCCTTGCAGGTGATCTCGATCGCGTTGGCCACTTCGCCATAGATCAGGCCATT
>JBIPOH010000078.1:0-11579 GCA_044379435.1 Novosphingobium sp. | reverse complement strand
GGAAATGTCGTGCAGCAGGCAGGCCATCACGACCTTTTCCGGCAGGCCATCATCCAGTGCGCGCTTGGCGCTGACGAGGAGGTGGCGCACGGTGATATCGCCGAAGCGGCAGCGGAAGAAATCCATCAGGCGCGGGCGTTCGGGCATCCGGGGCAGGGCGGGGTTATCGCCCATCATGAACACCGTCTTGGGGTTCAGGAGCTTGAGCAGCTCGGCCTCGTTGTCGACGAAATCTGTGCCCTTCCAGCCTACGGGCGAAGGGTAGATCAGGCGTTCGCGGCCGTCCTGCGGCCAGGGTCTTTTATCGTCGCTCATCTGCGCAAAGGTAGGCGCGGCGCTGCCACTGGGCAAGCGCCGCGCCGATTGGTCAGAGGACTTCGAACAGCCCCGCCGCGCCCATGCCGCCGCCGACGCACATCGTGACGACGACATGCTTCGCGCCCCGGCGCTTGCCTTCGATCAGGGCGTGCATCACGCCGCGCGCGCCGGTCATGCCATAGGGGTGGCCGATGGAGATCGCGCCGCCATTCACATTGAGCAACTCGTTCGGAATGCCCAGCTTGTCGCGGCAATAGAGCACCTGCACCGCGAACGCTTCGTTCAGTTCCCACAGGCCGATGTCGTCCATCTTGAGGCCGAAACGCTTCAGCAGCGCAGGGACCGCAAAGACCGGGCCGATGCCCATCTCGTCAGGCTCGGTGCCGGCGGCGGCCATGCCGACATAGCGGCCCAGCGGGGTGAGGCTCTTCTTCGCGGCGACGGCAGCTTCCATCAGCACCACGGCGGCGGAGCCATCCGAAAGCTGGCTGGCGTTGCCCGCCGTCACGATGCCGCCTTCGATCACGGGCTTCAGCGCCTGCAGGTTCTCCAGCGTGGTCGAAGGGCGGTTGCCTTCGTCCTTCGTCAGATGCACCTCCTGCATCGTGATCTCGCCGGTTTCCTTGTTCTGCACGCCCATCGAACTGGTGGTCGGCACGATCTCGGCATCGAACTTGCCCGCTGCCTGCGCGGCGGCGGTGCGCTGCTGCGATTGCAGGGCGTATTCGTCGCAGGCCTCGCGGCTGATGTTGTAGCGCTTGCCGACCGTTTCGGCAGTCTGCAGCATCGGCATGTAGACCGCGTTGTGCATGGCAACGAGGCTGCGATCAGGCGCGACGCGCATGTCCTTGGTCTGGACGAGGCTGATCGATTCCTGACCGCCTGCGGCCACCACATCCATGCGGTCCACGATGATCTGCTTGGCAGCCGTGGCGATGGTCATCAGGCCCGAGGAGCACTGGCGGTCCATGCTCATGCCCGAGACGGTGACGGGGAGCCCGGCGCGCAGCGCAACCTGGCGGGCGATATTGCCCGCCTGCGCGCCCTGCTGCAGCGCGGAGCCCCAGAGCACGTCGTCCACCTCGCCGCCTTCGATCCCGGCGCGGGCGACGGCAGCCTCCAGCGAAAGCGCGCCGAGCGTAGCTCCGGCAGTGGCGTTGAACGCACCCTTGTAGGCACGCCCGATGGGGGTGCGGGCGGCGGCGACAATAACGGCATCACGCATGGTTGGTCTCCTTGGAATCCGGGGGCACTATGGGGTTCTGGGCAATCGGGTTACCGCCAAACTGGTCGCGCAGTTCGCGCTTCAGCACTTTGCCGATGGGGCTGCGCGGCAATTCGCTCACCACTTCGATGCGCGCGATGCGCTGCGTCTTGCCCAGCGCGCGGTTGGCTTCCTGGCGGATGGCTTCCGGGTCTGCAGTCGGATCGGCCAGCACGACCACGGCGAGCGGGGTCTCGCCCCACTGGTCGGACGGCACACCGACAACGGCGGCTTCCTTCACCGCGCTCTGGCGGGTGAGTTCTGCTTCGAGGTCGGTCGGGAAGATGTTGAACCCGCCGGAAATGATCATGTCCTTGGCGCGGTCCATCAGGATGAGGAAGCCGTCCTCGTCGAACTTGCCGATATCGCCGTGGCGGATGTAGCGCACGCCGTCCTTGTCGAACCACTCCATCTCGCGCGTCTTGGCGGGCTGGCCGTGGTAGCCGTTCATCATGATGGGGGAGCGGCCGACGATCTCGCCCACTTCGCCCTGCGGCAGTTCGTTGCCGCCCTCGTCGATGATCTTCATCACGTGGCCGGGCGAGGGCTGGCCGACGGTGTGGAGCTTGTCCGGAAACTTGTGCGCGATCAGCGTGGTCGTAGCCCCACCTTCCGTCAGGCCATAGCCTTCGACGAGGCCGCCGGGCCAGCGCTTCAGCACATCCGCCTTGAGCCATGCGGGGAAGGGCGCGGAGGTGCAGCCCTTGAGCCGGTAGGACGCAAGATCGAAGGTGCCAAAATCCGGCAGTTCCATGATCCGGCGATACTGCACCGGCACGAGCATCGCATTGGTGACGCGCTCGCGCTCGGAAAGCGCAAGGAACAGGCGCGCATCGAACTTCTTCATCAGCACGACCTTGCCCGCCGCCGTCAGCGTGGGAAGGAAGCTGACGAGCGTGGTGTTCGAATAGAGCGGGGTCGAATTGATCGTGACGGTATCGTCGTCATAGCCGCCGACGATGGTGCGCCGCGCATATTCGTGGCGCATCTGGTGCGACTGGACGATGCCCTTGGGTACGCCCGTCGTGCCCGAGGAATAGATGATGTTGAACGGGTCTTCGGGCGCGGGGAGGCGTTCTTCGGGCTTGGCGCCTGCCGGGGCGATCCACTCCGAGAAGGGGAGCCCAGCATCGCTGTCATCGAGCGCGATGCGCTTCACATGATCCGGGAAGGGCAAGCCCGCGAGCCCCTCGGCCATCGTCTTGTCAAGCAGCAGCACGCGGCTGGTGCTGTCCGCCAGCATGGCAAGCACGGTCGGCGGTGCGGCGGTAGAGGTCAGCGGCGCGGCCACGGCGCCTGCCCGCAGCGCCCCGAGGAAGGAGAGCGCGGTGCGCACCGAATTGCTGGCGGCGATGGCAACGGGCTCGTTGGCCTCAACCCCCTCGCGCTGCAAGGCGGCGGCCACGCGGTCGAGCATCGCGTCGAGTTCGGCCCATGACAGGCGGGTGGTCTCGTCCGCCAGCGCGATGGCCTCGCCCCGCCGCGCCGCATGGGCGCGCAGGATCATGCTCAGCGGGATGAACGGGCTCTCGACGATATCCTCGATTTGCATGGCCGCCTCTCGTCCTTAGTCGAACGCTTCGCCCGCCGCTGCCTTGCGGGCGAGCAGCGGAGCAACCGGCAAGCCGTGCTTCTCAAGCCCTGCGACGACCGTGCCGAGGCCGATATGGCTCGCCCAGAACATCGGGCCGCCGGTCCATGCGGGCCAGCCATAGCCGTTGAGCCAGACGGTATCGATGTCGGACCCGCGCTGCGAGATGCCTTCCTCAAGGATCAGCGCACCTTCGCTGATCATCGGATAGAGCAGGCGCTCGATAATCTCTTCGGCATCGATCTGGCGCTGGGGTTTGCCCTCTTTCGCGGCCCACTCGGCGATCAGGCCGCGCGTCAGTTCGGACGGGGTGCGCTGGCGGTTCTCGTCATAGTCGTAGAAGCCCTTGCCGGTCTTCTGGCCCCACCGCCCTTGCGCGCAGAGCGCCTCGCGCAGCGTTTCGATGCGGGTGGGATCGCGGTGCCAGCCGATATCGAGGCCCGCAAGGTCCGCCATCTGGTAGGGCCCCATCGGGAAGCCGAATGCGAGCAGCGCGTTGTCGACATCCGCGAAGTCCGCGCCTTCCATGATCAGGGCATTGGCCTGCTCCTGCCGCCTGGCGAGCATGCGGTTGCCGATGAAGCCGTGGCACACGCCCGAGACGACCGGCACCTTGCCGATCTTCACCGCCAGCGCCATCACCGTGGCGAGCACGTTGTCGGCGGTGGCCGAACCACGCACGACTTCAAGCAGCTTCATCACGTTGGCGGGCGAGAAGAAGTGCATGCCCAGCACCGCTTCGGGGCGCTTGGTGCAGGCACCGATGGCGTTCACATCGAGGTAGCTGGTATTGCTGGCCAGAATCGCACCTTGCTTCACGATGCCGTCCAGCTTGCCGAAGACCTCTTTCTTCACGTCCATGCTCTCGTAGACCGCCTCGATCACCAGATCGGCATCGGCCAGCGCGCCAAAGTCCAGCGACGGCGTCAGGCGGCCCATCGCGGCTTCGGCCAGCGCGGCATCCATCTTGCCGCGCTTCACCGTGTTCTCGTAGTTGCGGCGCATCGTGGCGACGCCGCGGTCGAGCGCTTCCTGCGTCATTTCGACGATGGTCACGGGGATGCCAGCCGTCAGGAAGTTCATCGTGATGCCGCCGCCCATGGTCCCTGCGCCGATCACGCCGACCTTGTTAACGGGCAGCAGCGCGGTGTCTGCCGGAATGTCGTCGATGGTCGCGGCGAGTTTGCGCGAAGCTTCGATATGCTCTTTTGCGCCGGAAATGGGATCGGACATCGCTTTGTCTCCTTGGATGGGTTGAGCTGTCGGATTCAGGCGTGACTGTGCGTCATCGCCGAATAGACCAGCGTCTTGAGTTGGCGGCGGATGGGATAGCTGGACGAGGGGAACAGCTGGGTCATGAAGACCATGTGCAGCTTCTCGGCAGGATCGATGAAGAAGGCGGTAGAATGGATGCCGCCCCAATGGAACTCGCCGCGCGTGCCGGGAACGAGCGTCTTCGCAGGATCGATCACCACACCGAAGCCCAGCCCGAAACCGACGCCCGCATTGCCGGATTCGCTGAACAGCGCCTTGGACAGCGTGGTGAGGTCCGCCCCGCCCGGCAGGTGGTTCGAGGCCATCAGCGCCAGCGTCTTGGGCGAAATCAGCGGTGCACCGCCCTTCGCCAGCGCCGCGCAGAAGCGGTGGTAGTCGGCGGTCGTTGAAAGCAGCCCGCCGCCACCGCTTTCGAAACGGGGCGCGCGCAGGGTGTTCGATTGGTCCGCATGGTCGATCAGCGTCGGCGCGCCCAGCGGGTTCCACGCCCAGCTATCGGTCAGGCGGTGCGCCTTTTCGGGCGGGCAGTGGAAGCCGGTATCGGCCATGCCCAGCGGCGCAAAAATGCGGCTCTCGAAGAATGCGCCGAGGCTCATCCCCGAAAGGCGCGATACGATGACGCCCAGCACATCGGTGCTGACCGAGTAGTTCCAACTGGTGCCGGGTTCGAATTCGAGCGGCAGCTTGGCCAGTTCCGCAATGAAGTGGTCGTTGCCCGGCAGCGAGGCGTGCCCGTCGAGCCGGCCCTTGCGATAGGCGGCATCGACATTGCTGCGGTTCTGGATGCCGTACGTCAGGCCCGACATGTGAGTGAGCAGGTCCACCATGCGCATCGGATTGGTCGCAGCGCGCGTGGGGAAGAACGGCGCATCGCCGCCGCCGCCGTTATAGACACCGAGCCCGGCAAATTCTGGCAGCACCTTGGTGACGGGATCGTCGAGCGCGACTTTGCCTTCCTCCAGCAGCATCATGAAGGCCACGCTGGTCAGCGGCTTGGTCATCGAGGCGATGCGGAAGATCGCGTCCCCTGCCAGCGGCGTGCCATCGGCGCGGGCCTTGCCGGTTGTGAAGCGGTGAAACGGCTCGCCATCGCGCGCAATCAGCACATCGGCATGGGGGATGAGGCCGGGGCCGACATAGCGTTCTTCAAGGAACGCACCGATGCGGGCAAGGCGCGCCGGGTCGAAGCCGTGGGCGGCAGGATCAGCCAGCTCGATCACCCGAACACCGCCACCGATTGCAGGCCGTGCATCACTTCCACGCCTTCGCTACTCCACAGCCGCAGGGTTTCGCTGCTGAAGCCATTGGCCATGTGGTTCGAACTTGTTTCGAGCAGCCACCAGCCCTCGCGCGTCTGCGGCACGTCACCCAGAATCGTGAGCGCCCAGGTGATCGAACTGATCGGCCCCATGCGCTCCATCGCGCGGGCGGAACCCGGCGGCAGCGCATCGCCGATGCCGACAAGTTCGCCGACAGGATCGAGCCCGGCGCGGTCCCGCAGGCGCACCCAGCGGCGGACTGTTCCCGCAGGTGAGCCGCCCGGCGGATCGGCGCGGCGCATGTCCATCCGCGCAGTGAAGGCGGGGGCCATGTCGTTCGCGGTGAGGTGGGGGGACTCTTCCGGCGGGATCAGCCCCGGCAGGACCGACGCCGCCACGCTGCCGTTGCTGGCCCGGCCTGCGCCGAACAGCCAGAGCGTGCGCTGCGCCAATGCGCCGTCACACATCAGCGAGGTTTCGACTTGCGCGACGCTCTTGCCCTGCCGGAGCATGACCACCTCGACTTCGAGATGTTCGCCAACGGGCGCGACAAAGCCGACTTGCGCGGCGCGCAGCGGGGGCAGGTCGGGAAACGCCAGCTTCGCGGCGGAATAGGCAATGAAGGCTGCCGTTCCGCCATACATCGTGCGGCCCTGCATCCAGCCCGCCGCGCCATCGAGCCTGAAGCGTCCTTCGCCCAGCGGCTCCAGCCGGGCGGCCAGAGCGGCGAAGCCCATGTCGGCCTCGGCAGGGTCATGCATGGCGGTATCCGGGTGCTCGGCTTCCGGCAAATTGGCATCCTTCCCACGAATCTTGTTATGCGCCCGGATTAGGTCATCAGGCGGGAACAGGAAAGCGCTTTGCAGCGAGTGACCCTGCGAAAAAATGCAGCAATTCCGCCGGATTCGTGCCCTTCCGCTACGGCATGCAGGGCTTTGCGGGCACTTGCTGCAAAGCGGGGCTGGTCCTAGTCTGACGGCCACGGAGGCGCTGCCGACACGAGCCGCGCCCATGAGGATGCCATGACCGATCAAGCCCCCCAACCACCAGGCGCGCTTCCCGCAATTCCTTCCGGCTGGCCCGTGCACACGCTGGCCGAAGTGCGCGCGGAACTCTGCGCGCCGGGGATGCCGTTCGAGATGGAAACGGTCACCATTCGCGGCGTGCCGACACGGGTATGGAAGCACGCGCTGCCCGATCTGCGCGCTGTCATGGCGGCAGCGCGCACGCACGGCGCGGCGGATTTCCTCGTTTACGGCGAGGAGCGGGTGAGCTTCGATGCGTTCCACCGCGCGGTGGCGGCGCTGATGGCCGCGCTGGCTGCACGCGGCGTGACCAAGGGCGACCGGGTTGCGCTCGCGATGCGCAACCTGCCGGAATGGCCGGTCGCGTTCATGGCCACGGCGGCGCTTGGCGCGATCATCGTGCCGCTCAATGCATGGTGGACCGGAGAGGAACTGGCCTTTGCGCTGGAAGACAGCGGCGCCCGGCTGCTGATTGCCGATGCCGACCGTTGGGCGCGGATCGCCCCCCACGTGGCAGGCCTGCCGTTGCAGGGGGTGGTTGTCTCACGCGGGGATGCCGCTGGTGCGGAAGCTCTGGAGGACCTCATCGGTGTGCCCGCCATCTGGGCCGCTCTGCCCGATGCAGAGCTGCCGGCGGCGCAGATTGCCAGCGATGACCCCGCCGGCATCTTCTATACCAGCGGCACCACCGGGCGGCCCAAGGGGGCGCTGGGCACGCACCGCAACCTTGTCACCAACATCATGACGAGCGCGTGGAGCGGCGCCCAATCGGCGCGGCGGCGCGGGGAAGGGCTGCCCGAGCCCAAGTCCCGCGTCATCCTGCTGGCGGCGCCGTTCTTCCACGCCACCGCCTTTTCAGCCACGCTGATGGGCTCGCTCGCGGGGGGTAGCCGGCTCGTGCTGCTCCACAAGTGGGATACGCTCGAAGCGATGCGCCTGATCCAGCGCGAGCGCGTTTCGATGACCGGCGGTGTGCCGTTCATCGCCTGGCAGCTGATCGAGCATCCCGAGCGCGAGAAGTTCGACCTCTCCAGCCTTGAGGCCATCGCCTATGGCGGCGCACCTTCTGCGCCCGAACTCGTCACGGCGATCTGGCAGACCTTCGGCGCGCTGCCCGGCAATGGCTGGGGCATGACCGAAACGTCGGCCACGGTGACGCATCACATGGCCGAGGACTACCTCAACCGGCCATCCAGCTGCGGCCCGCCCGCGCCAGTCGCCAGCCTCGAGATTCGCGCCGATGATGGCGTTACCGTGCTGCCGCCGGGTTCGGTGGGCGAGCTCTGGGCGAGCGGGCCGATGATCGTGGCAGGCTACTGGAACCGTCCTGAGGCAACCGCGCAGACGTTCGTGGATGGCTGGGTCCGCACGGGCGATCTCGCGAAGCTCGACGATGAAGGCTTCTGCACCATCGTCGACCGCGCCAAGGATGTGATCATCCGGGGCGGCGAGAACATCTATTCGATCGAGGTCGAGAATGTTCTCTACGAACATCCGGCGGTCACCGATGCGGCGCTGGTGGGCATTCCCCACCGCACGCTGGGCGAGGAACCGGCGGCGGTCGTCTATCTCGCGCCCGGAACCGAGGCGAGCGAGGAGGAGCTGCGCACCTTCGTCGCGGCGCGACTGGCGGGCTTCAAGGTGCCGGTACGCGTCGCGTTCACCGAAACGACCTTGCCGCGCAACGCCAACGGCAAGATCCTCAAGAATGAACTGCGCGCGATCCTGGCTGAAGGATAAGTGCTGGCAGAAACGTGAGATGGCGCAGGCCAAGGCCCGTGCGATGAATGAGAAAGCGATCAGGGAGACAGGATGATGAGCGAGACGGAAACAGCAGGCGAGCGGCGCACCGGGGGGTGCCTGTGCGGATCGGTGCGCTATGAAACGTCGTGGCCGCCGCTGCTGACCGGCGTGTGCCATTGCCGCCATTGTCAGAAGCAGGCGGGTACGGCGTTTTCGGTGCTGGTCGCCGTGCCGTTCGCCTCGCTTGAACGGTCGGGCGAGATGACCGTCTATGAAGATGGCAGCGAATCCGGCAATTCGGTGCTGCGCAAGTTCTGCGGCAAGTGCGGTTCGCCCGTGTTCAGCGAAACGTCGGACGGGATGGCGAAGGGCATGATCTTCATCAAGGCAGGCACTCTGGACAATCCCGACGAACTGGCGCCGACGCTCCATTTCTGGACCTCCAGCAAGCAGAACTGGGTAACGCTGCCCGAAGGCGCAACGCTGCTGGCAAAGCAGTAGCGGTTCAAGGTCACCCCGGCCGCAAACCGGGGTGACTACGCCGGTTTGCGGGCCGGGCCTTGCGGGCCGGGCCTTGCAGATTGCATCAGCGGGCCGATTGCGTCCGTCGCGGTTTTGCGCTCCTATTCAATGCGCCAGCTTGTTGGGGGGCGGCAGGATGGCAATATGCCTAAGATGCAAGCACCGCGCGTCTGACAAGGCCTGCCCGGCCAAGCGGACGCCGCTGAAAATCAGGACCCGCCATGGCTGACATTGACCCCCAGATCGACCGCTCCGACCGCTGCCCGGGGATCACCTACACCGACATGCTGGCAGCCGACACGCGCCCCGCGCCCGATTACCTCGTGATGGAATCGACGCAGGAACTGGGCGACGATCCGCTCGATCCGGAACGCTATACCAGCCCCGCGTTCATGGCGCTGGAAGACGAGAAGATGTGGCCCAACGTGTGGCAGTTCGCCGCGCGTGAGGAAGACATGCCTGATGCGGGCGACACCGTGGTCTACGAGCTGGGCGACAAGTCGTTCCTGCTGATCCGCCAGCCGGACGACAGCGTGCGCGCGTTCTACAACGTGTGCCTCCACCGTGGCCGCAAGCTCAAGCTGGAAAGCGGGCGCTCGATCAATCTGCGCTGCCCGTTCCATGGCTTCACCTGGAACAACGATGGCAGCCTCAAGGAAATCCCCTGCGCGTGGGATTTCAAGCACCTTGATGACAAGGATCTCTCGCTCCCCGAGCTGAAGGTGGAACGCTGGCAGGGCTTCATCCTGATCACCGAAAACCACGATCTGCCGAGCTTCCGGGAATGGATCGGCCCCGGCGTGGAGCACTACGACAACTGGCGGCTCGACGAATGCACCACCGGCGCATGGGTCGGCAAGGTCGTCCCCGCCAACTGGAAGGCGGTGTCCGAAGCGTTCATGGAAGCCTGGCACTCGGTCGTCACGCACCCGCAGATCCTGCCGTTCACGGCCGATGCCAATACGCGCTACGACCTTTACGGCGATCACATGAACCGGGCGATCACGCCCAACGGCACCCTATCGCCCCACCTCAAGGGCAAGGACCAGCTCTACGTCATCAACAAGCTGGCTGAATTCCTTGGCGCGGGCGATGGGCGCGGCCGCCGCAATGCGGCCGAACCGACCGATCTCAAGGGCTTCGATCAGACCGATCCGCTGCTGGCCCGCAAGGTGTTGGCGCAGGCCAACCGCGAAGGCTTCGCGGCGATGAACGGGCATGACTACTCGCAGGCTACGGATAGCGAGATGCTCGACAACCTGACCTACAACATCTTCCCCAACTGGAGCCCGTGGGGCGGCTTCGTGCCGAACATCGTCTATCGCTGGCGGCCATGGAAGGACGCCGATCACTGCCTGATGGAAGTGCGCATCCTGATGCGCGCGCAAAAGGGCGAAAAGCCAGCGCGCGGGCCCGAGATGTTCCTGATCCCCGAAGGCGAGCCCTGGACCCATGCCGGCCACCTTATTGGTGCCGCGCTGGCGGGCGTGTTCGATCAGGACATGGAAAACCTGCCGCACGTGCAGGCTGGCATGAAGGCTTCCAAGAACAAGCGGTTGGAACTGGGCCACTATCAGGAAACCCGCATCCGCCAGTTCCACAATACGATGGACAAGTACCTCTCCGGCGAATTGCCCAAGACAGCGTGATGCAGCGGCTCGAAGGGCGCGTCGCGCTGGTGACGGGGGCGCTCAGGGGTATCGGCCTTGCGGCGGCAGAGCGGCTGCTGGCTGAAAGCGCTAGCGTGGTGCTCACGGACCTTGCCGATCCGGGCGCGGCGGAGGTTTCCGCCGTCCTCGCCCGGCTGGGGCCAAAGGCGCATTACCTGCGCCTCAACGTGACGCAGGAGGCCGATTGGCAGGCCGCCGCCGCTGAGGTCCGCGCTAATCACGGGCGGCTCGATGTGCTGGTGGCCAATGCGGGGACCGATTGCACCTCGCGGGTCGAGGAGATCAGCCTTGCCGATTGGCACCGCGTCATGGCGGTCAATGTCGATGGGCTGTTTCTGGGCGTGAAGCACTGCGCGGCGCTGATGGACGAAAGCGGGCGCACCACGCGCGGAGGTTCCTCAGTGATCGCGATCAGTTCGATCATGGGGATCGTCGGTATTGCCGATGCTGCGGCCTACAACACCTCCAAGGGCGCGGTGCGATTGTTCTGCAAGGCCGTGGCGGTCGAATTCGCGCAGAAGCGCATGCCGATCCGCGTCAATTCCGTGCACCCCGGCTTCGTGCGCACGCACTTGCTCGAACAGGGCATGGCGGGCTGGGTGGAAAAGGGCATGGGCGAATCGGTCGATTCGCTGATGGCCGGGTTGGGCGCGAGCACGCCGCTGGGCCGCATCGCCGAACCCGATGAAATCGCCCCCGCCGTCGCGTTTCTGGCGTCCGATGATGCGAGCTACATCACCGGGGCCGAACTCGTCGTCGATGGCGGCTGGACTGCGCAGTAATCAGAGTTCGACCACGACCTTCCCGACATTCGCGCCGGTGAAAAGCTTGGTGAAGGCCGCAGGCGTTTCTTCCAGCCCCTTGCTGACTTCAAACGGCAGCCGCAGCTTGCCAGCGGCGGCCAGCCGGGCA
>JBIPOH010000385.1:0-3333 GCA_044379435.1 Novosphingobium sp. | reverse complement strand
AGGTCGTTTCAGGCCAGCATGCGTTTCTGTAGGGAGAGATGTGCTGGCTATGATAGTTGAGGATGCTGGTCTGCGGATTGAATACAATAGCAATACTACGCGGAGTGAAGTAGGAGAAATAGAGAGCTGCAAACCCACCTGCAGAGCTTCCAAAAAAGATCGTGCGATCTACATCGAGTGCGCTGGCAATCGTGCGCAGCGCACCACGCAAGTGAAACTGCGTGTCAAAGCCGGCATGCCCGGCAAACCATCCGACCCTGAAGTCACGCGAGACGACAAGTGATGGATCGCTGACGGCAATCTGGTGCGTATCCGTCAATGCCGGAAAGAAGCTATTGAACGGCGTGGTCCTGGTGGTTTCGCGATTGACCGCGCCGTGGAATGTAAACAGCACCTTCTTCGATCCCGCTACGATGCGAGCGCGAAACTGGATGCGCGTATTGCCGATCGGTACATTGATTGTGTGATCGCCCGGCTTAAGCGCCGCAAAGGTGGAGCGAACCCGCCGCAGGAACTTTGGCCCGTCGGTAATGGCATCGGTCTTGTCGATGTGGAGTTTCACGAAAGCAGTTCCGTTTCATTGGGGTTGGGCGTCACAAACGGGACAAGCAATCCTGCGGCCTTGATCCCCACGGCTTTCCACGTGCGCTCCGCCTCAACCCAGGCGCGGCCGGCTTTGCCCAGGCGACTGCGCAGTTCGGGCGAGGCCATCGCCCGTTCCAGCGTATCGGCGAGGCTGGTAATGTCACCCTTGGTGAAGACGAGGCCCGTGCGGTCATCCTCGATCATCTCGACCAGCGCCCGCACGCTGGAGACGATCACCAGTTTTTCCATGGCCAGCGCTTCGAGCGGCTTCATCGGGGAAACCATCTCGCAGACCGGCCAGGGTTTGCGCGGGAAGGGGCAGATTTCGAGCAGCGAGTAATAGCTGTGCACCACTTCATGCGGCACCCGGCCCGGCATGATCAGCCAGTCCGAGAAGTCCGCTTCAGCGGCCGCCTCTGCGATCATGCGCGTGATCGGTCCTGTGTCGGTGCCCGAGGTGTTCTCGTTGCCGACCAGCACCAGGCGGAACGTGTGGCCGCGCTGCTTGAGCAGACCGCAGGCCCGCGCCAGATCTTCCAGCCCCTCGTAGTCGACGAAAGTGCCGATATAGCCGATCACCGGCACGCCCTCGGGAATACCCAGTTCTGCTGCGAGCGCTCTGTCTGGCGCGCAGGGTTCGAACTTTGAAGGATCGCAGGAATTGGGCAGGAGATCGATCTTCTCCGCCGCCACGCTGCGTTCGATCAATTCTTCGCGCATCGGCTGCGTCAGCGTGAAGACGTGGTCCGCTTCGGTGCAGACCGCGGCTTCGAGCATGCTCTGCAGCTTGTAGGCCGCACTTTCGCCGTAGTCTTCCTCACGCGACATCTTGGTCACTTCCCAGAAGCCGCGCACTTCGTAGACGAAGGGAATGCCCAGCCGCCTGCACGCGATCAGCGCGGGCAGCGCCACGACATGATTGGAGGCCGAAATCACCAGCGCCGGGCGCAGCTTGCGATATTGCTCTTCCAGCACGCGCGCTGCTTCGGGCACATAGTTGACGAACTTGAGCGAACGGCGCGGCGGCTCGAACGTGCGGCGATAGGGAATGCCATCGATCTCGTCGATTTCGGGCACGATCTGCTCTTCCAGCCCGGTCACGATATCCTGCGGATAGCCCGGCCGGGTCATCACGTGCACATCGAACCCGGCATCGCGCAGGCCCGTGGCGACCCCGTGCGAGCGCGTGGCATAGCCGCCCGAGGAATAGGGCAGGCTGTTGTGCAGCATGTAGCAGATGCGGTTGCCCACCGGCGTGAAGGCGTGCGGCTGGCGGGCTTCGATCAATTCGAGCACGGCGATCTGGTTGGCAAGACCGCCCCGCAGCTTGTCGATCCGCGCGGTTTCGGCGGGAGCGCCGGTCAGACTCGGATGGCTTTCCAACTCGCGCAGCAGCGGACGAGTCTTCGTGAAATCGCCCAGCCGTTCATACGTCCGATAGGCCCACATCAGCACCATGGGCGTGCGGTTTGTCCGCAGCGCTTCTTCGACGAGCAGGGCTTCGGCCTGACCCTGCCCAGCGTCGGTCAGGGCACTGCCGACGCGCATCATTTCTTGCGCGCGCTCGGTTCGGGACAATCCGAACATATCATCTATCTGGCGCAGAAACGGTGCAATGCCCTCTGCGGCCAGCACGGCTGACAGTCGCTCAGGATCGGCCAGCAAGGCGGCAAGACTTTCGCTGCTTTCCGGCCGCGGGGGGGCTGCTTCGGCAGGGATGGCAGGGGCGGAGACGGCAAGCTGTTCAGCCGGAGTTGCGGCGTCATCGGCGTCTGCCGCGCCTTGTGCCGCTGCAACGGGTTCATCTGTGGGCGCAGGAAGGGCAGGCTTGGCCGGCATGAGGGCGCTGCTGACGGCGGCCACGGCCTGCCGCCAATCCCGCTCGGCCAGGGCGCGGCGCCGCGCTTCGCCGGCGCGCGCCGCTGCCGCTGCCTGATCGGCCTGCACTTGCGCTATGGCGCGGGCAAGGTCGCTGCTGTCGCCCGCGCGGAAGAACAGGGCGGTCTCGCCGTCGATGGCTTCGGCGCGGAAAGCGGGCAGATCGGGCAGGACCAGCGGCACGCCGATGGCCATCGTCTCGACCAGCTTGATCGGCGGCACGATCTCGCACACCCGGTCCGGGCGGCGCGGCAGGCAGACCAGCGAGCAGGCGGCAATCCGCGCGCGCGCCGCATCCGGCGGAAGCTTGCCCATGAATTCGACCGCGTCTTCAAGCCGCAGACTGCGCACGCGCGCTTCGAGCATGACGCGCGCGGAGCCATCGCCGATCAGCTTCACGGCAATGTCCGCGCCGCCCGCGCGCAGCTGCGCCACCGCTTCCAGCAGCAGATCGAGGCCCTCATAGGGCACCAGCGCGCCAGCATAACCGATCGTGAAGTGTTTTGTGGGCTTCGCCTGAATGTCGGCAAAGGCTGCGCTGTCGATGCCATTGGGCAGCACGGCGATCTTGCTGCCATCGATGCTCCACTCGGTGCGCAGCAGATCTGCCAGTGGCTGTGAAATGGCATAGACGCGCGTGGCATGGCTGGCGACGAAACGCTCAAGATCGAGCCCGAGCTGGTAGCGCTCGCTCTGTTCGAACCCTTCGACGTTGGAGGCCCGGCTCATTTCCCAGAGGCCACGCATTTCAAAATGAAAAGGAATGCCGAGTCGCCGCGCAGCCATGAGCGCTGGTAGCGCGTTTACATGATTGGAAGCCGCGTGGATGACGGCAACCTTGTGATCCTGAGCGAGGTTGGCGATCGCTAC
>JBIPOH010000384.1:0-3337 GCA_044379435.1 Novosphingobium sp. | reverse complement strand
GCTCACGCGTCAGCTGAAGGACTTCCTTCTTGGTGAGGCCCGCAGTGTCGCCCGAAAGCTGCTCTTCCAGCGCCTTGAAGCGCTTGATCGAGCCCGAGATGGTCTTCCAGTTGGTGAGCATGCCGCCCAGCCAGCGGTGGTTGACATAGTGCTGGCCCGAAGCGCGCGCGGCCTGGGCGATCGGATCCTGCGCCTGGCGCTTGGTGCCGACGAACAGCACCTTGCCGCCGCCCTGAACGGTGGCCGACACGAACTCGAGCGCGCGGGCGAAAAGCGGCACGGTCTGCGAGAGATCAAGAATGTGGATGCCGTTGCGGGCGCCGAAGATGTACGGCTTCATCCGCGGGTTCCAACGGTGGGTCTGATGGCCGAAATGTGCGCCGGCCTCGATCAATTGCTGCATGGTGACGATAGGAGCCGCCATAGGTCTTTCCTTTCCGGTTAAGCCTCTGGAATGCAGGAACCGCTGGTCGGGAGGAACCCCGGAGCGGCACCGGTATGTGCGCATTCCATGTGGATTGCCGCCAATGCCCCGAACACCATGCCCGAATCAAATGACAGCGAGTGGGCGGTTAGCCGCACATTGGCCCAGCGTCTACAGGCAAATCAGCACCTTTGGACGCAAGTCCGGTGGACTTTTTCGACAAGTATTGCTGAAAAGTATCAAATATTGCTGAAAAGTGTCCAAATAAGTAGTCTATGCTAGTTGTCAGGATGTCTGGACACGTGCATAAAACTGGAGACGGGCAAAACCGCCGCTCGCGAAAAACCGGGGCCTCAAGGCACCTCTTCACCTTCGCGGCTACACTTGCACCAAGCTCTGGCAAGCGGATCTTGCAGAGCGCTAACCGGCTCCCTGCCGGAAATGCCCTTGCCGATGTCCATGGCGATTGCTTCGCGGTCTGACCCGAATGTTCGCTGTCATAATGACTTTCCTATTGTGATTGGCCGCAGACCCAGCGGCCAAGCCGGCCGCCTACCCAAGCGGCCCATGGCGGTCGCGCCCTGACCCGGCGCCCTCCCAGACCGCCGCTGCGGTCCCCGCGCCCCCCGCGCGCGGGGACCGCCACACGGTTTGTCATGCACCGGCAATCGATCAGCGAAGACCATTCAGCTTGCTGAAATCCCGCGCACGCGAAAGCGCTGATAAATTTCGACAATAAAAACTTCGCGCGAGCCCGCTTCGAAACGCTTGACGGAATGGAACAAAAAGAGAACAATCAAGCCATACAAGGAAAGGAGCAGGCTTCTCTGATTCTCTCCACAAGTTATCCACAGGGTGTCCCCTGCTTGTCAAGCGGAACGCCCCGGTTCGAAAGGTAGCCTTACCATGTCCATGGTCCCCCTTCTCGCCCTGCTGGTCATGACCGGTGCTGGCTGCGTGGCGGTTGCAGCGATCGCGGTCACCGTGCGTGCCCAGTTGCCTGCGGTCCGCCGCCTGCTGGCAGAATCGCGTGCCCTCGACGCAGATCGCGAATTCCTGGTGCAGATCACCGCGAAATCCGCACCTGCCGCGCCGCAAGTGGCCGTGCGGCAGCGCCGCAGCCCGGTTCGTGTGGTCAGGCCGGTTCCGGCCGCGACGGTTCGCCCGCTCCGCGCTGCAGCCTGATCCGGCGATAGCGCCACACGCCCACCGGCATCAGCAGAAGATAAACAACACAGATTGCCACGAGCGTCAGCCACGGTTCGGTGAGCAATGCTGCCAGAACCATTCCGGCCAGCGCGATCACTTCAAGGCGGATCGAACGGCGCGGGCGGAGCGCCCCCCAGCCCAGGGTCGGCAGATTGGAAATCATCAGAAACGCGATGAGCAGCGCCCACGGCCCGACCACGATCGGTGCGCGCATGATCTCCAGCCCGCTGGCAAACCACAGATAGAGCGGCAGAAACGCCAGCCCTGCCCCCGCTGGCGCGGGTACGCCGGTCATGAACCCGGCAGACTTGTGCGGCTGTCCGGGCAGATCGATCGAGGCATTGAAGCGCGCCAGCCGCAGGGCGCAGCACACGGCCAAGGCAAGCGCGGCAAACCAGCCATAACGCGCTGCTGTGCTAAGCGACCAGAGATAGAGGATCAGCGCCGGGCCGACGCCGAAGGCTACTGCATCGGACAAGCTGTCAAGCTCTGCGCCAAAGCGCGATTCCGCCTTCATCAGCCGGGCCACGCGCCCATCGATCCCATCGAGCAATCCGGCCAGAATTACGGCCAGAACGGCGGCATGGAAATCGCCGCCTATCGCAAACCGGATGCCGGTGAGGCCGCTGCACAGGGCGGCAGACGTGATCGCATTGGGCACCATCGCGCGCAAGGTCAGTCCGCGCGGCAGACGGCGGCGGCGGCCGGAGTGAGCCACTGCGATCCCGTCAGCAGGTTCGATCAGTTCGCCCTCGTCAGCCTCCAAGTCCATCCCTGGCGTCGCTGCAACAACTCGGCCCGGCGCAGGGCGGTCGTTCACTGCCGCACGCCCTCGATCAGCTGGCCCTGCCCCACGATGCCAAGCACGGTTTCCCCGGCCACGATGCGCTGGCCGATAAGCACGCGCGGCTCTGTCCCGGCAGGCAGATAGACGTCAACCCGGCTGCCGAAGCGGATCAACCCAACGCGCTGCCCAGCCGCGACAATGTCGCCCGGCTTGACGAAGGGCACGATTCGCCGCGCGACCAGTCCGGCAATCTGGGTAAATCCCACGCGCAGCCCGTCACCGCGCTCGACCACGAAATGCTGGCGCTCGTTCTCCTCGCTGGCCTTGTCGAGATCGGCGTTGAGGAACTTGCCGGGGATGTAGACGACCCGGCGGATCGTGCCGCCGATGGGCGTGCGGTTCACATGGACATCGAACACCGACATGAAGATCGACACGCGCGTGACCGGCGCTTCCGCCAGACCGGCTACGCCGCTGCCATCATCGGCCGTCATTTCGCGCGGGGGGGGGACCGTGCAGATCAGGGTAACGAGGCCGTCTGCCGGGGCGACGATCATACTGTCATCCCGCGGGGTCACCCGTTCGGGATCTCGGAAGAAAGCCAGCACGCCCAGCGTCAGCACCGCCAGCGGCCAGCCGAGCAGCGACCCACCAAGCAAGGCGCCGCCCAGGCACAGCGCACCGGCAATCGCCCCGAACTTGCGCCCCTCCGGATGGATGGATGGCCAGGTGAACCCGGCTGAACCACGTCCACGATTGTCTAGAATGTCTCCCGGCATCCTCTCCCTCTAGGCCGCGATGCGCGCGCGGACAAGCACCCAGCCGAATTCGGCTATTGGCAAGCCTCCCCGGCCTCGCAGGCCTTCGCCGCCCGCCGGATCGGAATGCACCATGCCGCCACGCCAAGGGATTCATCA
>JBIPOH010000383.1:0-3357 GCA_044379435.1 Novosphingobium sp. | reverse complement strand
ATCACTCCCGCTTCGCCCGCCATAACCCGGCAAGCATATGTTTTTACGATTGAAAATGGACCCTTACAGGCCCTTAAACGAGCACTTTACAAGCATACATGAATGTTTTTAAACTGTCCACGGAACTGGCCGTTCCGGGAGAGCATCCAATGTCCGAAACCCTTAATGCAGAGTCCCCTGCCGACGATCTCGCACGCATGACGTGGGAGCGCGAGCGCAGTGGTCCGCCTGCTGATTTTCCTGCACTCCCGTCGATCCCCGGCGGTCGCTACGTCGACCCTGAATTCCTCGCGCTGGAGGAGCAGGGCATGTGGCAGAAGTCGTGGCTCTATGCCGGGCACATCGATCAACTGCCCGAGCCCGGCTCCTGGTTCCTCTGCCGCAATACTGGCTCCCCCGTCATCGTCACCCGCACGCTTTCGGGTGACATCCGGGCATACTACAACACGTGCCAGCACCGCGGCGCACCTCTCGTAAAGGAGGAGAGTGGCACCTCGCGCGGGTTCGTGTGCGGCTATCACGGCTGGTCCTATACGCTGGAAGGCAAGCTGACAGCGGTGCGCGACCGGCGCGATTTTGCCGAAGGGTTCGACTTCTCCTGCCATTCGCTGAGCCAGGTGCGCTGCGAACTGCTCGGCAGCCTGATCTTCCTCAACGCCGATCCGAACGCCGAACCGCTGATCCAGCACATCGGCCCGATGGCGGACGAGCTTGAACAGCTCCAGCTCGAAAAGCTGCGCCTCGTCGACAGCCGGAGCTACGAGACCAATTGCAACGTCAAGGTGCTGCTCGATGCGTTCCTTGAGGTCTATCACCTCAAGTCGATCCACGAAAACACGGTGGACCGCTTCCTCGATCACCGCGCGATGATCGTCACGCTCTGGCCCAATGGCCATAGCCGCATGGCGACGCCGAACCGGCGCGAGGGCTGGACCGATCCGGGCACCAAGGGGATGCCCGAGATCCCGACGATTTCCGAATTCGTGGCCAAGAACAACGTCAGCTATCAGGTCTATCCCAATTTCGTGATGCCGCCCGCCCCCACCGGCATTCCGCTGCTGCAGTTCTGGCCGATGGGTCCGAACCGCACGCGCGTCGTCTCCACCTGGCTCGCGCCCGATCACGATGCCGCAAACCCCCACCCGCTGTGGGAGATGCGCATCAAGAACTGGGAGCGCATCCTTTACGAGGACCTGCAGTTCGCCCCGCAGATCCAGGAATCGGTGGAAGGCCCCGGCTTCAAGGGCATGTCGCTCAACTATCAGGAGCGCCGCATCTACAACTGGCACGAAGAGCTGGACCGCCGCATCGGCGTGGAAAACGTTCCTGAACATCTGCGCGTCACGCCGGTGCTCGCGCCGTTCATCGTCCGCGAATGACCGATACGCTCTCGCCGCTAGGCACGCCCTGGCGGACGTTCGAAGACCTCGTGGTGGGCGAGACGCGAGTCTCGCCCTTGCGCACGGTGACCGAGGCGGAAATCGTCGAGTTCGCCCGCGCGCATGATCCGCAGTGGTTCCACACCGATCCCGAAGCCGCGCGGGCTTCGGTATTCGGTCAGGTCGTGGCGAGCGGCATTCACGTGCTGGCGATCTGGCGGCAGATGGACCACGCGATCAACGGCGACATCGATTTCGTCTGCGGCGTGGGCTGGGACCGCCTGCGGCTGAAGCGCGCGGTGCGGGCCGGAGACACCCTGCGCGTCTCCAGCGAAATCCTCAGCCTTGAATCATCACGCAGCGGCAAGCCGCGCGGCACCGCGATCACGCGCTATATCGTGGCGCTGGAAGACGGCACCGAATGCGTGACGTTCGAGAGCACCAACCTCGTCTATACGCGGGAAGCGCGGGACAGATCGGCCAAGAGCGCCTCTGCCGAAGCATAAGCCTCCGCCATTGCGGCTTCCACCGTTTCACGCGGGCCATACGTCGGGCGCAAGTGCACCACATGCACATCGGTGATCCCGATGAAACCGAGCCACGCCTGCATGAAGCGCACCTGATGATCCAACTCTGCGCCCGGGGCGCCGGGCCGGATATCGAGCGCGCCCGAGGCAATCAGGATCGCCCGCTTGCCCGCGCCAAGCCCTTCGACGCCCGTTTCCGAAACGCGGAAGGCCATGCCCGGCTGGGTGATCGTGTCGATGTACTGCTTGAGCTGCCAGGGAATGCCGAAATTCCACATCGGCACGCTGAACACCACCGTGTCGAACGAGAGGAAGTGCGCCACCGCCGCACCGATCTGCGCCCATGCGGTGCGCACCTCGTCCGCCACCTCGCGCCCTTCGATAAGCGCATAGCGCCCCTCGATCACAGGGCCGGTCAGCGCGGGAAGCGCGGCGGTGTTGGGGTCGAGGGTTTCGGCCACGGCACCGGGGTTCGCCGCTATCAGCCCTTCGATCAGGCGCTGCGCCACCTTCACGGAACGCGACCGCTCTCCGCGCGGGGACCCGATCACATGCAGAATGCGCATTTTCACATGTCTCCCGACTGTTTGCCGTCCGGCCCGTAGATGTAGTCATCCAGCACCTTGTGGAAGTGGCGGATGCGCAGTTCCTGCTCGCCGATCCACAGGCCCGGAAAGCCGCTGCTCTTCATGCCTGCCTGCACGGTCGGCAGGTTGTAGGCATCCTGATCGAGCACTTGCCCGATGCTGCGATCGCCATGCTTGAAGCGGCGATGCTTCGCGCGCTCGGGCCAGGGCTCGCCTTCGGGCACCAGCTCGAACACCCATACGTCATAGAGCATCTTGTTCGGGTCAGTCGCGTGCGGGCGCTGGCGGAACATCATCACGTCGTCTGCGTGCACATTGAGCGCCACATTCGGGAAGATCATGTAGTGGAAATCATCGGTCAGCTGATCATCGTTCAGCGCCGAATAGTCCTTGCCCTGCGCCTTGCCGTGCTTGCGCTTGAACAATTGCACATCGCGGCGAATGTCGCTCACGCGGCCTTCGTAGTCTGCCGGGTCCATGCCGGCGTGGCGCATGATCTCGTCAATCGCGGGCGGGATCGTGCTGGGCATGGCCACGCGCGGGGAAATCGCGGCAAACGGGATCAGATAGCGGTTGTGCCGTTCATAGCAGTCGATCTGCACATTCACGTCATCAAGATACCACAGCAGCTGCGGGTGAATGCCCTGCACGTGATAGGTCTCGTTGAACGCGTCGACCGAGGCCTTCCAGTTGCAGTCCCACTCCACCGTCACGTCGCGCTTCCACGCCATCCGCTCAGGGTGATAAGGCTCAAGGTGATCCTTCAGCGGGGCAATGAAATCGTCGAACGGTTCGACTTCGGGGTTCAGCGAGAACCATACGAAGCTGTTCCATTCCGTCACCGGCAAGCTCGGCAGCGTCATC
>JBIPOH010000382.1:0-3361 GCA_044379435.1 Novosphingobium sp. | reverse complement strand
CATATCTTCGGCGATGCCGCCGATCTGGGCCAATCGCGCGAACTACGTTGGGAAGCGCAGAAAGCTGCCGAGCGCACGGCCAAGGGCGCCACCAGTGCGCTCGACGGCGTGGCGCTGGCCCTGCCGGCGTTGATGCGCGCCGAAAAGCTGCAGAAGCGCGCCGCGCGCGTGGGCTTTGACTGGCCCGATACGCAAGGCCCGCGTGCGAAGGTGAACGAGGAACTGGACGAACTGGCTGCGGCCAAGACTGCTGATGAGAAGCTCGATGAGGCGGGCGACCTGCTGTTTGCGGCGGTCAACCTTGTGCGCCGATACGGGATCGCGCCGGAAGACGCGCTACGCCACGGCAACGCGAAGTTCGAGCGGCGGTTCCGCGCGATGGAAGCACTCGCGGCCGATTTCCCTTCGCTTTCGCTCGATGCGCAGGAGGCGCTGTGGCAACAGGTCAAGGCCGCCGAGGGCTAATCACATCTGGACGAAGCGGCCCAGCTCGCGCGGGGTCAGCCGCACCGTGAGGCGCTGGACGGGCGCGCCCTCCGCGTCCTCCACCTGAACTTCGGACAGGACTTCACCGTGTGCGTGGAGCCATGCAAGCTTCTGTCCGTCGGCCATGGGCACTGAAAGCTCAAGCACTTGCGCTCCGCCGGTGAGGAGTTCGCCAAGCAGCGTGACGAGATCGTCCACGCCCTCGCCCGTCTGTGCCGAGATCGGCACGACCTGCCGGTCCGGCACTCCGGCAGCGATGAGATCGCGGCGCATCGCGCGGTCTTCGGCGGAAAGCAGGTCACACTTGTTCCACGCCTCGATGATTGGAACAAGGCTCCCCCCTTCCCCGATCACGCCCAGATCGGCGAGGATTTCCTCGACTTCGAGCTTCTGCGCAGACGTGGCGGGATTGGCGATATCGCGCACGTGGACGATGACGTCGGCGGCGGTGACTTCCTCAAGCGTCGCGCGGAAGGCAGCGACGAGCTGGGTGGGCAGTTCGGAGATGAACCCCACGGTGTCCGAGAGGATCGCCTTTTCGAGCCCCGGCAGCCGGATGGCGCGCATGGTGGGATCAAGCGTTGCGAACAGCAGGTCCTCTGCCATGACATCAGCACCGGTCATCCGGTTGAAAAGCGTAGATTTTCCGGCATTGGTGTAGCCGACGAGCGCGACGACCGGCCATGGCGCACGCTGGCGGCGTTCGCGGTGAAGGCTGCGCGTGCGGCGGACTTGCTCAAGCTCTCGCCTGATGCGGGCCATGCGGCCCCGGATCAGGCGGCGGTCCGCCTCGATCTGGGTCTCGCCCGGGCCGCCAAGGAAGCCGAAGCCGCCCCGCTGGCGTTCAAGGTGGGTCCAACTGCGCACAAGGCGTCCAGCCTGATAATCGAGATGGGCAAGCTCGACCTGCAAGCGGCCCTCTGCGGTGGCCGCGCGTTCGCCGAAGATTTCGAGAATCAGCCCGGTGCGGTCGATCACCTTGCGTTCGAGCTTGTCTTCCAGATTGCGCTGCTGGATCGCGGAAAGCGCACCATCAACGATGACCAGTTCGGCATCGGATTGCGCGATGGCGACCGCTATCTTCTGAACCTGCCCTTCGCCAAACAGCGTGGCCGGGCGCACGGCGCGAATGGGGAGCGCAAAGGAATCAACGACATCGAGGCCGATGGCGCGGGCCAGGCCCTCCCCTTCCTCAAGCCGGGATTCCACATCGAGGCCGATGCCGTGGCTGGCGCGCTGGCGCAGATCGGGGAGCACGACGACGGCGCGGGCGCCGCGCGTGACTTCCCCGACAAGCTCGGTCTCACGCCCGAATTCAAACTGGCTCATGCCAATCCGCTCATGCGGCACGGCCCATGGTCATGGTCAGGATGCTTCGCCTTCCCACTCGCCCGAAAGATCGACATGACCAGCAGGCTGGATCGTCGAGACGGCGTGCTTGTAGGCCAGTTGGACATAGCCTTCGCGTTCGAGCAGCATGCAGAATAGATCATAGGCGGCGACACGGCCCTGAAGCATGACGCCGTTGACGAGAAACATCGTCACCTGCACTCCGGCATCGCGCACGCTGGAGAGGAATACGTCCTGCAGCAGGCGCTTCTTGGCGGAGTCATCACTGCCCGGCGCGAAGTGCGCGGGCGCAAGCTGTTGGCCGGGCATGATCGTGGAGATCGCATGCTTGTAGACCAGTTGTGACTGGCCATCGCGGCGCAGCAGGATCGAGAAGTTATCGAACCACGTGACGATGCCCTGCAGCTTCACGCCTTTCACGAGGAACATCGTGACGGGAATCTTGTTTTTCCTCAGGAAGTTGAGGAAGGCGTCCTGAAGGTTCTGGCCCTTGCCGCCAGCAAGCGGAGCGGGCGGGGGGGGAGCGCCGGCAGCGGCTGGTGCAGCGGTTTCAGAAGCGGTAGTGGCTTCGGCCTTGGCCCGGGGGCGCGCGGAGAGAGTTTTTCCGGTCATAAGGTGTTACCTTCCGTTTTTTTGGTGCCTTTCCGCCATGCGGCAGACAGACACGATCTGGCCGGGTTTGCGCGAGGCCCTCTTCGTTTCGGTGTGGGCCGAAACCAAAAGCAGCGTTACGCGGCCCCTCGGCCGGTGAACAGCGATGATCCTATGCCCGGATCACGGCTTCGTACAGGGCAAAATAGGAATGGGGCAAAATGGGACATTGGGCCCGGCAGAGGTCAGTCGGCATCCTCGTCCTCTCGCCGCTCCGCCATGCCAAGCAGCTTGAGCTTGCGGTGGAGCGCCGAGCGTTCCATCCCGATAAAGCTCGCGGTCTTGGAGATATTGCCCGAAAAACGGCGGATCTGCACTTTGAGATACTCGCGCTCGAAGCTCTCGCGGGCTTCGCGCAGGGGCACTCCCATCAGCGCTGAGGTGCTGGAATCGCCGCCGAGCCGAGTGGTGACGATCTCGGCCGGAAGCATGTCGGCATCGATGCGGGCCAGCCTTTCGCGCGGGGCGAGGATGATCGTGCGTTCAACCACATTGCGCAGCTGGCGGACATTGCCTGGCCAGTCGTAACTCTGCATCGCGGCAATCGCCTCGGGCGCGAGTGCGGGCGGCTGAACGCCCTGCTCGTTGGCATAGCGCGAGAAGAAATGATCGGCGAGCGCCGGTATATCCTCGCGCCGCTCGATCAGCGAGGGGATCGAGACGGGCACGACATTGAGCCGGTAGTAAAGGTCCTCGCGGAAACGGCGCTCGGCGATTTCCTTCTCCAGCGGACGCGATGTGGAGGAGACGACGCGCACATCGACGCGGATCTGGCGGTGGCCGCCCACGCGCACGAAGGCCTGTTCGGTCAGGACGCGCAGAATGCGGGCCTGGCTCGATGCAGGCATTTCCGCCACTTCATCGAGGAACAGCG
>JBIPOH010000381.1:0-3363 GCA_044379435.1 Novosphingobium sp. | reverse complement strand
GTTCTTCCGCAACAACGGCGCTACGGCTGACGGCTACCGTCTGACCACGTTCGGTCTGTTCGGTGAAGCCTACTGGAAGATGAGCGAGCGCCTGAAGCTGACGCTGGGTCTGCGCTACAACAACGATAAGAAGCGCATCACCGCCCGCACCACGCTGGCCAGCTTCCTCGTGCCCTATGGCACGTCGAACATCTTCGACTCGCCCTTCGTCGGCTCGTACGACGCCGATCCGGGCCTTGTGGGCAACCAGCTCCTGCAGACCCGTCAGGTCAAGTTCGGCGAGTTCACTGGCCGCGCGGTTCTGGATTTCCAGATCTCGTCTGACAACCTGCTCTATGCTTCGTACTCGCGCGGCTACAAGTCGGGCGGTATCAACCCGCCGCTCTCGCCGATCTTCTCGGTGCCGGAGAACTTCAACCCCGAATTCGTCAATGCGTTCGAAATCGGTTCGAAGAACACCTTTGCCAACGGCGCGCTGCAGCTGAACGTCACCGGTTTCTACTACAAGTACCAGGGCCTCCAGCTGTCGCGCATCGTGGCGCGCACCTCGGTGAACGACAACGTCAACGCCACGATCTATGGTGTTGAAGCGGAAGCGATCATTCGTCCGATCCGTCCGCTGACGATCAACATGAACTTCAGCTACCTTCACACCGAAGTGTCGCAGGACAAGTTCCTCTCGAACCCGCGCGATTTCGGTGCGGGCCGCCGGGATGCTGTGATCATCAAGGACATCACCAACGCGGCAAACTGCGCCGTGGCCTCGAACTCGAACAACGTTGCCGGGGTGAACGCCTTCGTCAACACGGCCAACCAGCTGATCAACGCCGGGCAGATCCCGGGCGTTGCCGGCGGCGCCGGGCTTCAGGGCACGACGCAGTTCCCCGCTGGCGGCGGCATCGCCTCCTCGGGTGCCTACTCGATCTGCGCCGTGCTGGCCGCTCTCGCTCCGACGGTCGGCAATGCGCCGGGCATTGGCGGCGTCACGGTTGAAGCATCGGGTCTCCCGGTCAACATCCGCGGCAACGAACTGCCCAACGCGCCGACGCTGAAGTTCGCGGCTGGTGTGCAGTATGCAGCCTCGATCGGTGCGCTGACCCTTACGCCGCGTGCTGACCTCACCTTCACCGGTGCAGCCAACGGCACGATCTTCAACGGCATCATCGATGAGATCCCGGCCTTCACGCAGCTCAATGCGCAGATCCAGCTGGATGGTCCGGACAAGAAGTGGTTCATCCGCGGCTTCATCCAGAACATCACCGACAACAACTCGGTGACCGGTCTTTACGTGACCGATCAGTCGTCGGGTAACTTCACGAACGTCTTCACGCTTGAACCGCGCCGCTACGGCATCGCTGCGGGCTTCAAGTTCTGATCGATTGGGGGGGGACCGGCTTGAGCGCCATGCGCTCGGCCGGTTAAAACGGGCGCCGGGGGGAAACCTCCGGCGCCTTTTTTTGTGATCACGGTAGAGGCGAAAGGGCTGCGGAGGGCCCTTCGGGGCAGTTGGCACTCAGCCGGTCAGCGCAATGTAGCCGAGCTGCGCCGCCTTGAACACGGTCTGGCTGCGGTTGACGGCGTTGAGCTTCACCGAGGCGTTGTAGATGTGAAAGCGGACCGTGGCGCGGCTGCGGCTCATGATCATGCTGATCTCGATGTCGGTCTTGCCGATGGCGGCCCAGCGCAGGCATTCCACCTCGCGCTTGGAAAGGCGAGTGCCGGGGGGCAGTGCCTGAACCGAACCCATCGCGTGGACATAGCTGGTGATGAACGTGCGGGCATATATCCCGAACGCGTCGCCGTGCCGCTGGAACAAGTCTTCGAGGTCGGTCGTGTCCGGATCGTGCGGATTGAAGCTGACTGCACCAATCTGGCCAAAGGGCAGGTGGACCGGCACCACGATCGCCGCGCGAGTCATCGCGCGTGCCTCGAAATTGGCGAGGTCTATGGCCGAAAGGTAGTGGTTGGGCTGGCGCGTGCGGAAGCCTTCGGCATTGACCCAGAACGGCTCGCTTTCAAAGCGGCAGGCCGAAGCAATCGGGGAATCGAGCGCGATGCGCGAATTGCGCCACCATGCCTTGCCGTCGGTCCATCCGAACACGTCACGCGCAAGGATATTGCCCTCGGCATCGATGGGGGTGCGCTTGTCGGCGATGTTGTGGGCAGGGGCGGCGCGCATGCCGTGCTGGAGCGCGAGGCCGTTGAGCGCCTCTGCCGCGCGGCGCACATCCTCCGGGCAGCGGATGCGCACGCTGTCGATCGTGGACACCGAGAAAGTGCCAACGCGCGTCGTGCGGGCCGGTGCCTCGCGGCGCGGCGGCGCGGCTGGCGTGAGCGCGGGGAGGGATGCAGCTTCTGCGCGGACGGGCAGAGTGGTGGCGCCTTTGAGCGAGATCATGTCATCCTCATCCTTCGTCACGCCCGGCTACCGGGTCGGATTGCGCCAGCCCGGCCAAGTGCCGGGCAGGACGTGCAAGACGGCTCAGCGCCGCCCTTCGATGTAGTCGTTGAGCACTTCGTGGAAGCGGTGGACGCGGGTTTCCTGCCCCGCGAGATGGGCCTTGTCGAAGCCCAGCGAATGCAGGCCCTGCTGCTGGGTGACCGCCACTTCGAGGTCCTGAATCAGGAAATCGCCCTGCTTGATCTCGGCCTGATAGGCCGCAAATTCGCCGGTCTGGTGCTCGGTATCAGCCCAGGGGCGCATCCCGTAAAGCGTCGGGATCTCCTGCCCCTTCACTTCCGGCGAGAGATACCAGTAGTCGAAAGTCGACCAGTTGGGGTCTTCCACATCGGGTTCGGTACGGAACACGTGGAGGCCTTCGGGCGTGCCGGTCAGCGTCAGATTGGGGAAGCCGGTGTGGTGGAACTGGTCAGTCAATTCCGCATCGCTGAGCTGATCGAAGTGGACGAAGCCGCGCGCCGGGCCGAGCTTGCGGCGCGCCTGCTGCAAGGCCACGCGGCCTTCCTGCGCGCGGCCGTCGAATTCGGCGGGATCGAGGCCCCATTCCTTCAGCACATCGGCCCAGATCGGCTTCACTTGCTGCGCATCGGGATAGCGGCTGGAGGGCTGGAGCTTCTCGATCATGCGGTTGTGCCCGCTGGGGTACATCTCGAACACGGTGGTCGAGTAGTGATCGTCGATCATCCCTTCGAACTGCGGGTGGACCGCCGGGATGTGATAGGCCTCGTTGAAGTTGTCGGAGGCGAACTTCCAGTTGGTGTTGACCCGCAGCGTGCGCCAGACGACGCGCTTCCAAGAGGCAAGATCGCGGTTTGCCAGCAGCGCCGGGATCGGGTGGAGATATTCCAGCAGCGGCACGGCGTTGGGATCGAAGCTGTAGAAGATGAAGCCGCCCCAGATTT
>JBIPOH010000077.1:0-11670 GCA_044379435.1 Novosphingobium sp. | reverse complement strand
GCTGGCCTGACTTCAAGCTGGTCTGAGGCTTCCCCAGCCGCGCCGAACGTGCCACCTTGCGGGAGTTTGCCCGCTCGCTCGCGAAAGTCCTGACCGATGAACACGCCTGATCTTGCCGCATGGTGGATGCCTTTCACCGCCAACCGCCAGTTCAAGGCGCAGCCGCGCCTCCTCGCCGAAGCGCGGGGCATGTTCTACCGTTCGTCAGACGACCGTGAAATTCTGGACGGAACCGCCGGCCTGTGGTGCGTCAATGCCGGGCACGGCCGTGATGAGATCGCGGACGCTGTCTCGCAACAGATCCGCACGATGGATTTCGCGCCCGCCTTCCAGATGGGGCACCCCATCGGCTTCGATTTCGCCAGCCGCCTCGCCGAAATCGCGCCTGCGGGCCTCGACCGCGTCTTCTTCACCGGCTCGGGCTCTGAATCCGTCGATACCGCGCTCAAGATCGCACTCGCCTACCAGCGGGCCATCGGGCAGGGCACGCGCACTCGCTTCATCGGGCGTGAGCGCGGCTATCACGGTGTCGGCTTTGGCGGAATCTCCGTCGGCGGCATTGTTAACAACCGCCGCGTGTTCACCAGCCTGCCGGGCGTGGACCACATGCGCCACACCCATGATCCGGCACGCAACCGCTTCACGCGCGACATGCCCGAACATGGCGCGGAGCTGGCCGATGATCTCGAACGCCTGGTCCAGCTCCACGGTGCGGAAACCATCGCAGCGGTGATTGTCGAGCCGGTGGCGGGCTCGACCGGCGTACTCCCGCCGCCCAAGGGCTATCTGGACCGCCTGCGCGAAATCGCCACGCGCCACGGCATCCTGCTGATCTTCGATGAAGTCATCACCGGCTTCGGCCGCCTCGGCACGCCGTTCGGCGCGGATCACTTCGGGGTGACGCCCGATCTGATCACCACCGCCAAGGGGATTACCAATGGCACACTGCCGATGGGTGCGGTGTTCGCCAGCCGCGCGGTGCATGATGGCATCGTACAAGGGCCTGAGAACCTGATCGAGCTGTTCCATGGCTACACCTATTCCGGCCACCCGGTCGCCTGCGCTGCGGGCCTCGCCACGCTCGATATCTATGCGCGCGAAGGCCTCCTCACGCGTGGTGCTGCGCTGGCCGGACTCTGGGCCGATACGCTTCATGCGTTGCGCGATGCGCCTCACGTGATCGATGTGCGCACCATCGGCCTCATCGGCGGGATCGAGCTCGCCTCACGCGATGGTGCGCCCGGCGCCCGGGCTTTTGACGTATTCACCGATTGCTTCCGCGCAGGCCTGCTGATCCGCGTGACGGGCGATATCATCGCGCTCTCGCCGCCGCTGATCATCGAGCCGGATCACATGGGCCGCCTCGCTGAAACGATCCGCGCCGCACTGGAGCGGGCGGGGTAAGCCTCAGCCGAAGTCAGCTTCAAGCCGGGTTGAGGGCCTGCAAGTGCGCCAGCGCCTCTGCTTCCGAGATGACTTCGGCATACTTCGCCTGAAGGTCGAACAGGTTCGCCTCGTGCGGGCCGGGGTGCCGGTCACCGCAGGCATCGCGCACCACGAAGGGAAGGAGCCCGCTCTGGCACGTGTCTAGCGCAGTGGCCCGTACGCAGCCTGATGTCGAAACGCCTGCGATCAGCAGGGTATCCACACCAAGCGAAGTCAGCGTTGCCGCCAGATGGGTGGCAAAGAACGCGGAGGCATAGCGCTTCGTGATAACGATATCGCCGTCCTCGGGGCTCAGCAGCGGCGGAAATGCCCCAAGCGGCGAGCCCCTCTCGAACACTTTCAGCGCGGGCACCTTGCGGAAGAACACGCCGCCGTCCGCGCCGCCGGGTTGATACTCCACATTGGTGAAGATCACCGGCGCGCCACACTGCCGGGCAGCCGCAGCAAGGCGGGCCGCGCTCGCTACCGCGTCCTCGATCCCGGCATAGAGCGGCGAACCCGGCTGGAGATAGGCCTCCACCATATCAATCACGATCAATGCAGGCCGCTTCCCGAACGGCAGCGAGCCATCGAACGCGCCGGTGTAGTTGGCTGTGATCTCGGTGAAGTCCGTGCCCATCAGATCACTCCGCGCGACGCCAATTCAGCGAGTTGCGCTTCGTCCATGCCCAGCAGCCCGCCATAAATCTCGGCGTTGTGCTGGCCGACAACCGAAGGCGCAGGCGTGCGCACGCCGCTCGGCGTGGCCGAAAGGCGCGGAACCACGTTCTGCATCTTCAGCTTGCCGAAGCGCTCGGTCTCCACCTCGATGATCGCCTCGCGCGCCTGGAAGTGCGGATCGGCCAGCATCTCGGGCGCGCGGTAGACCTTGCCGGCCGGAATCGAGTGCTTGATCATCAGCGCGTCAACCTCGTCGATGGTCAGCGTCTTGGTCCACTCGTTGATCAGCGCATCAAGCTCGATCTGGTTCGTTCCGCGCGCCACGTGCGTGGCATAGCGCGGGTCGGTCGCCAGTTCCGGCCGCCCCATTGCCTGCGCCAGACGCGCGAAGATGGCGTCCTTGTTGGCGCCGATCATGAAATCGCCGTCGCTGCACCGGTAGACGTTCGACGGCGCAATGCCCGGCAGGAACGAGCCCGACCGTTCGCGGATGATCCCCGAATGGTCGTATTCCGGGATCACGCTTTCCATCACCTGCAGCACCGCTTCATAAAGCGCGGTATCGACAACCTGACCCTTACCGGTTGAGCTACGCGAATGCAGCGCCGCCAGCACGCCCATGCAGCCGTAGGTCGCGGTCAGCGTATCGCCGATCGAGATGCCCATGCGGCTGGGCGGACGGTCCGGTTCACCCACAATATAGCGCCAGCCGCCCATCGCTTCGCCGATCCCGCCGAACCCGGCGCGGTCCGAATAAGGTCCGGTCTGGCCATAGCCCGACATGCGCGCGATGATCAGGCCCGGGTTGATGGCGTGCAGCACATCCGGCCCGAGGCCCCACTTTTCCAGCGTGCCCGGCTTGAAGTTCTCGATCATCACATCGGCGGTGGCAAGGAGCTGGCGGACCAGATCCTGTCCTTCCGCGACGCGCAGATTGGCCGAGACAGACTTCTTGTTGCGGGCAATGACCTCCCAGTTGACCTTGTCGTCGCCAAGGCCCCAGTCGCGCATCGGATCGCCCCCGACACCGTTGACCACCGGCGGCTCGACCTTGATCACTTCCGCGCCCATGTCGCCCAGCAACTGGCCGCAGAACGGCCCTGCCAAGAGCTGCCCCAGCTCAACCACCCGGATGCCCTTCAGAGCACCCGTATTCGCCCCTGCTTGCGTCATTGCTTATTCTGCCGCCTGCAACGTCTGCCACACGGGCTGGATGGGAGCCGGCAGACCGGTTTCCGCTTCGCAGTTCGCGCGCAAGGTTTCGATGTCGGGTCCGTAGTTGAACAGGCCCAGCGGCGGCCGCTCGGCCCGCAGCTTAGCGCGCAGTGCTTCGGTCGCGGTCAGATCGACTTCGCCATTGTCATTGGCGATCACGCCGTATGCCTTCGCCCCTTCCGGGGTCACCAGCCCTTGCGTGATTTCCTTGCCGACCAGTGCAGGTTCGCGTTCAAGCGGATCGCCCCAGCCGCCGCCGCCCCAGGTGATGAAGTGCAGCAGGTCGCCCGCTTCCACCGGATAGGCATCGACCTTGTTGCCGATGATGATCTGCGTGCCGTCGGGCTTCTCGATGATCTTGCGTGCGCGCTTGCCGGGCTCGCCGCCGTTGACGCCCCATGGCGGCACGAACCAGCGATCATCATGCGCCGAAATCGTGCCATCGGCGAGGAAACGGTAGGTCATGTTGATCCCGTTGCCGCCGCGGTGCAGGCCCGCACCGCCGCTGTCGGGCACCGTTTCGTAGTTCTCGATCAGCATCGGGAAATACCGCTCCAGAAACTCGTTCGGAACGTTGGTAAAGCCCGGCCACAGCGAGTGCCCATCCGGCCCGTCGCCCATCGGACGGCCCGGAATGCCGCCGAAGCCGATCTGGAACAGCTGGAACCATTCGCCCTTCTCGTCCAGCCCCGAATAGAACAGGTGCGGCGAAGACGAGAACCCGGCTGCATTGAGAAACTCGGGAGTCTTCTGGCCCAGCAGGCCGCCCAGAATGTCGAAGATCCGCCCCAGCGCATGGGTGCGACCCGAAAGGGCTGCGGGGAACTTCGGCTTGAGCAGCGATCCTTCGGGGATGCGCACGTCGATGAGATCATAGAACCCGTCGTTGAACAGGATCTGCGGATCGAACACCATGATCATGTAGATGCCGAAGAACATGCGGAACATGTTTTCGTTCATCAGGAAGTTGATCGAATACTGGCTCTGCGGGTCGGTCCCGTCGAAATCGAGGATGACCTTCTCGCCCTCGCGCCACATCGTGCATTTGATCTTGAACGGGCCAGCGCCCATGCCGTCGTCGCAGATGTAGTCTTCGAAGCTCACCGGCTCTTCACCGATGGCTCCCGCGATCAGCTGCTTCATTGCGCGGTGGTTGCGCGCCAGCAGCTCTTCGGTGGCCGAGACGTAGACGTCTTCGCCAAAGCGGTCGGCCATTTCGATCACGCGGCGCGCAGCCACGCGGCACGATGCGATGAGCGCGTTGAGGTCGGCCTGGCACCAGTCGGGCTTGCGCGTCTGATGCATGACCAGCTTCATCAGGTCTTCGTTGTATTCGCCCTTCTTCCAGAGCTTCACGGGCGGAATGCGCACACCTTCCTCGAAGATGGAGCGCGAATCGACCGGCATCGAGCCGACGACCTTGCCGCCGATATCGGCCTGGTGGCCGAACATCGCGGTGTAGCCGATCAGGCGGCCGTTCTTGAACACCGGCAGCAGCACCAGCCAGTCGTTCGAATGGCTCACCGCGCCGCCGCAGCTATAAGGGTCGGACAGGAAGATCATGTCCCCGTCTTCCAGCGTGCCGTCATAGCGCTCCAGGAAGCCGCCGATGAAGCTGCCGAACTGGCCGACGATCATGCGCCCGGCATGATCGGCGATCAGCGGGAAGGCATCGCCCTGTTCGCGAATGCCGGGAGACATCGCGGTGCGCTTGAGCGTGGCGTCCATTTCGTTGCGCGCGTTGCGCAGTGCGTTTTCGATGATGTCGAGCGTGACCGGATCAATCGCCAGCTTCTCGAAGGGGGTCGGATTGGTCTGGATGATGGTTGCGGGCATGAGTTCTGCCTCCTCTTCAGGCCAGGTTGATCAGGATGTTGCCGACACGGTCGACGACCGCAACGCATCCGGTTTCGATCAAAGTCGTGGAGTCCATTTCGATGACGATAGCAGGGCCGGGGATCACATCGCCCTGGCGCAGCTTGGCGCGGTCATAGATTACCGCGGCCTGCTCCTTGCCGTCCATCCACAAGGTATGGTCGCGCATTTTCGCGCCAATCGGGTTGCCGTCGCCCTTGGGCAGTTCGGCGGCAGGCAGGTCAAGCGCCTGACCCAGCGCCACGGCGCGCAGGTTCACGATCTCGTGCGGCGTATCCATGTTGAAGGTGAACAGCCGCAAGTGCTCCTCGTCGAACCGCTTGAGGATGCCAGCAATGCCGTCACGCTCCAGTGCCTCGGCGGTGATCGTCAGCGGCACTTCGAAGGCTTGGCCCGCATAGCGCACGTCCACTTCGAACTCGCTCTCGATGCTTGCCTCGGGTAGTCCGTCGGCGCGTAGTTCGGCGCGGGTCTGGTTGGCCATGTCCTTCAGCAACGCGATCAGTTCGGAAGCGTCGGTCTGGGTCGCAAGGCGCGAGAACGAACGCGCGGTTTCGGTGCGCATCCGGGTCGTCGCATCGCCCAGCGCGCAGAGCACGCCCGGCGAAACCGGCGAAACGGCGGGCCAGCTGCTCATCAGCCGGGCCACGGCGTTGACATGCAGCGGACCAGCGCCGCCAAAGCCCATCAGCGCGAAGTGGCGCGGGTCATAGCCCTGCTGCACCGAGATCATGCGCAGCGCGCCGAACATGTTCTCGTTGACGATGTCGATGATCCCGCGCGCGGCGGCCATCAGATCGATGCCCAGTGCGTCGGCAATGGTCTGCACCGCGCGCTTGGCGCCTTCACGGTCCAGCTTGAAGCTTCCGCCCAGCAGGTTCTCCGGCAGATAGCCCAGCACAACGTTGGCGTCGGTCACGGTCGGCAGTTCGCCGCCCTTGCCATAGGCCACCGGCCCCGGCACCGCGCCCGCCGATTGCGGACCAACGCGCAGGGCCTTGGTCAGTTCGGGCACATAAGCGATCGAGCCGCCACCTGCGCCGACCGTCTTCACGTCGAGCGCCGAGGCGCGCACCGAAAGGTGGCCGACTTCGGTCGTGCGCTGGCGGCGCGGCTCAAGGTTCTCGATCAGCGCGACGTCGGTGGAGGTGCCGCCCACGTCGAGCGTCAGGATATTGCGGATGCCCGCATTCCGGCCCACCCAGAGCGCGCCCGTAACACCGCCGGCCGGGCCGGACATGAGGATGTTGACTGGCTGTTCCTCGGCCTTCTGGGCCGACATCAGGCCGCCGTCGGAGCGCAGCAGCGAGAGCTTGCCGTTCATGCCCGATGCCGCCAGCTTGTCGCGCAGGCTGCGGACATAACGGCCAACCACCGGGCGCACCGCCGCGTTCGCCACCGTGGTCAGCGTGCGTTCGTATTCCTGCATTTCGGGCAGCACTTCGTGGCTCAGCGAAACCGGAATGTCCTGCATCATTTCGCGCGCCATCGCGCCGATGCGGGCTTCGTGGTCGCCGTTCACATAGGCGTTGATCAGCGAAACCGTGATCGCCTCGACGCCCTGTTCCTTGAGCTTGAGCAAGGCGGTCTTGACGCTGGCTTCATCGAGCGGGCGCACTTCGCGGCCCGCCGCGTCCATGCGGCCGCCCACGGTAACCGTGTCTTCCAGCGCCGCCAGCGGCGTCGGCTTGGGCCAGATGATCCAGCCCGCAAGGCCGCCCGGCACATAGGAACGGGCGATCTGCAGCACGTGGCGATAGCCGTCGGTCGTAATCAGGCCGACGCGCGCGCCCTTGCCTTCCAGCACCGCGTTGGTGGCCACGGTGGTGCCGTGCAGGAAATATTCGATTTCCTTGGGATCGACGTTCGCCTTCTCGCAGATCGCGGTGACGCCGGTAAGGATACCTTCCGAGCTGTCATGCGGGGTCGAAGGTGTCTTGTGGCGCCAGAACGCGCCGGTCGCTTCATCAAACAACAGCAAGTCGGTGAACGTGCCGCCGACATCAACCCCCAAACGGTAACCCATTACTGCGTCCTTTGTTGCTTTGTGCTGTGTGTTCAGTGGGTCTGCGGAAAGCGCGGTGCCTGCGCCACCATACCCGGCAATTTGCGGCCGATCACCTCGGTCAGCCAAGCGCTGCTCGCGATCAGATGATCAAGGTCCATGCCCGTTGCGATGTGCGCGCGCTCCAGCATGTAGACCACGTCTTCGCTGGAGACGTTACCAGCAGCACCCGGTGCGAACGGGCATCCGCCAAGCCCGCCCAGTGCCGCGTCGATCACGGTCGCGCCAGCACCGACAGCGGCCCATACGTTGGCAAGGCCCGTGCCGCGCGTGTTGTGAAAGTGCACCCGCACCGGCAGCGGATCGATGGCGGCGCGCACCGCTGCGACAAGCCGGGCCACATGCGCCGGGTCGGCAACGCCGATCGTATCGGCCAGCGCCACTTCGACCGGTCCGGCCTCGGCCAACCGCCGCGCCATTTCGACCACGCGGGCTTCGCTTACTTCGCCTTCGAACGGGCATCCGAAGGAAGCGCCGATGGTGGCTTGCCCGGTCAATCCGGCATCCTTGGCCTTGGCGATGATCGCCTTCGCCGCGTCTACCGATTCGTCGCTGGTCTGGCCCTGGTTGGCCATGGCGAACTTGTCCGTGGACACCGCCACGGCGCCAAGCTGGTTGATCCGCCCCGTCGCAATGGCGCGATCGGCGCCGCGGGCGTTCATGACAAGGCCGATATAGGTGACATCTGCCCTTTCGGGCAGGCCAGCGCATACTGCTTCCGCATCCGCCATTTGCGGCACGCGAGTGGGGTTCACGAAGCTGGTAACTTCGATTCGGCGCGCGCCCGCTGCAATCGAACGGGCGATCAGTTCAAGCTTGTCGGCGGTCGAAACGACCGTCCGCTCGTTCTGGAGACCGTCGCGCGGGCCGACCTCGACAAAGTTTATGCATGCTGCTGCCATTTTGTAAGCATCGCAGTTTTGGATACAAAATCAAGAGGCCTTGCCCCGAGCCTCTCTCTGGGCGCGATTACTCCGCCGCCTGCGACACATCGGGTATCCGCTGGTCGATGTGGGCGTTTGCATAAGCATGGAATGCGCGGCGGATGTGGGAGACCATGACCGCTTCGGCCCATGCCGGATCGCGCTGTTCGAAGGCCGCGAGGAGCTCGCCGTGCTGGCGGTGCGAGCGCTTGAGATCGTCGAACGAGTAGTTCCGCGCGGTGCGGTGAACCATGGGGCGCTCAATGATCCGGGCGAGCATGCTGCTCAGTTCCGCCGACGCCGAAGCCTCGAGAATAACGTCGTGGAACAGGTGGTTGTGCTCCACGAACTGCTGGGTGTCGGGCGTTTTGGCATAGATGGCTTCGCCGATTGCGGCGTGATGCTTCTTCAACCGCTCGATTTGCCCGGCGCTGATGCGCTTGGCCGCGCGGCGTGCAGCGCGGCTTTCGAGCAGCCCGCGCAATTCGAAAACCTCCTCGACATCCTCCAGCGACCAATCCGCTACATAGCTACGCTGGGTGTCGCTGCGCCGGATCAGAAGTTCGGCCTCGAGCCGCCCAAGCGCCTCGCGGATCGGGGTGCGCGAAACGCCGCATTGCTCGGCCAGAGCCTCCTCGCCGATCTTTGCCCCTGAGGGCAGATCGCCAGAGAGGATCATGTCGCGGATGATCTCATATGCCCTGTCGGATGCGCGCGACATTCTTTCTTGCTCCTCGTGCTTGACCGATTGTCATTGTATACATTAAGCTACCACCACCGCAACTGACTGGGATGCATCGTCACGTGGCTGATCACCGCATAAAAGTCATTGTTCCCATACCCATGGATGAAGCAGGTGTCGCCAATCGTGCCGCCCAGCTTCCGCCCGAGGTCATCGCGCCGGGTTTCAGGCCGGAGTTCGCGGCGGTCAAGTGGGGCGCTGCACTGGGCGATTCCTACCACGACACGTTGATGATGGACTGGACCGTGTTTCAGGCCGGCATCGATGCCGAAGCGGAAGGGTACTCCGCCGTGGTGATCGATACCGTGAGCGATTCGGGCCTCCGCGCCCTCCGCTCGCGCCTCAGCATCCCGGTGGTCGGCCCCGGCGAATGCGCATTCCACGCAGCAATGATGCTGGGCAAGAAGTTCTGCGTTCTCACGATGTGGGATGAATGGTTCCCGCTGTATGAGAAGACGCTCACCGAATATGGCTATTGGCCGCGTTGCTCGGGCCTGCGCTCGATCAAGACCCGGCCCGATCTCGCTGATCTGCTCGAAGGCAAAGAAGAAGTGATCTTCGCGAAGCTGAAGGCAGAAGCTGAGGCCGCCATGGCCGAAGACGGTGCGGACGTGATCGTGCTGGGCTCGACGACAATGCACCAGTCTGCACACTGGCTGGCGCAGAACCTGCCGATCCCGGTGATCAATCCCGGCCTTATCGCGTACAAGCAGGCCGAACTGCTCGTTCAGCTGGGGCTCTCACATAGCAAGAAGGCCTTCCCTGCGCCGCAGGTTGGCAACGATGCGGGAATCCGCAAGGGAAGCGCTTGAACCACGCCAGAGTTTACCGGACGGATAATCAAAGTTCCCGGAATTCAAGAAACAATCAGGGGGTAAGCATGAGAATCACCAAGTATCTGATCCTGAGCTCGGTTGCCGTGTCTGCGCTTGCGCCGATGACCGCATTCGCTCAGGCTGCACCGCAGGAAGCCGCAAACTCCGAAGAGATCGTCGTCACCGCTCGCCGCGAAGACGAAAAGCTCAAGGACGTCCCGGCTTCGGTCACTGTCATCACGGCTGCCGCCATTGCCAACACCGGCGCGCGCGTTGCTGCCGATTACGTTCAGCTCACCCCGGGTGTGACGATCGTCACCGGCGTGGTCGAAGCTGGCGATACCCAGATCGCGATCCGCGGCATCAACGGCGCGCGTGACGGCGAAAACAACGTCGCGCTCGTCGTCGACGGCGTGCTGAAGTCGAACACCGCGCTGCTCGCGCAGGATCAGGGCGCGCTGAAGCAGATCGAAATCCTCAAAGGGCCGCAGGGCGCCTATTACGGTCGCAGCGCGGTTGCCGGTGCCATCGTGATCGCCACGAAGAAGCCGGGCGACAAGCTCGAGGTCTCGGGCCGCCTTTCGGGTGCCAACAACAACACCTTCGCCGGTGCCGCGGTGATCAGCGGCCCGCTCGGTTCCAATGTCGGCTTCGTGCTCAACGGTGAGTATGCAACCACCGACGGGTTCTACCGCGACGTGTTCCAGACCAGCGCGCTCTATGCCACGACCTATCCCAACCAGGCCCCCGGCATCGGCGCTTCGGTTGACGATAACGAGCGCTTCAACATCAACGGCCGCCTGCTGTTCACGCCGAGCAGCGACACCGAGATCGACGTCAAGGCGCGCTACAGCAAGCTGAAGGGCGCGGCCATCGGCTTCAACGCCATCTTCCAGCTGCCGGGCCTTGCCGCTGCGTTCAACGCGCCGGTGTTCGATATCGACGCAAACGATCACCAGTTCGTCTTCGCGCGCAACATCAATCCCGAAAACAACCAGCGCTCGGTTGAAGCCTCGATTCGTCTTGCCCAGACGCTCACCGACTCGATCAAGCTGACCGGCTATGTGTCCTACAGCGACACGAAGAACGACTTCTTCGCTGACGGCACCAGCGGCACGTTCGGCTTCTTCAACAACGAATCGAGCTGCCTTGCCAGTGCTGCCGCGCTCAAGGGCTTCCCGGTCCAGGCGCCGTTCGGAGTTGATGTCGGCAATCCGGCCGTGTTCCTCAACCCCTATTCGCCTGTGACCTGCGACGGTTCGCAGTATCAGCAGCGGGACCAGAAGGACATTTCGGCCGAACTGCGCATTGCTGGCGATGCTGGCAATGCCGTCACGTGGTCGCTGGGCGGTTACTACCTGAATATCGACCGCTTCAACTGCAACAACCTCGGCGTCGATACGGGCCAGGGCGTGATCCGTCAGTGCTACACCACTGATGCCCGCAACCCGACCGAAGCACTGGCAGAGGATACGTTCAACACGAACGTCTACGCCATGTTCGGTTCGGTCGAATTCAAGCCGACCGACAAGCTGAAGATCAGCGCCGCGGGCCGCTACGACATCGAGCAGCGCTCCACGGTCAACGGCATCCCGACTGGCCGCCGTACCCGCTGGGTGGGCAACGTGCTGACCGGCAACCCCAACGGCACTGCCAATACGCCGGCTAACTACTTCCTCAACCCCGGGCTTGATCCGGCCTACAACGCGAGCGGCGTGCTTGCCCCGCGCGAGCAGACCTACAAGCACTTCCAGCCGAAGATTTCGGTATCCTATGCGGCGACTGACGACGTCAGCGTGTTTGCCAACTGGGGTATCGGCTTCAAGACGGGCGGCTTCAACAATGCCGGTTCGGCAGCCATCGTGAACGGCTTCTTCAATGCCGGCATCGGTGCGGGCCTGACCATCTTCGACGACTACCGGAAGGAAA
>JBIPOH010000380.1:0-3371 GCA_044379435.1 Novosphingobium sp. | reverse complement strand
ATGATGGGCATCGTCGGCCGCCTCGGCAAGGTGCTGGGTCCAAAGGGCCTGATGCCGAACCCGAAGCTCGGCACTGTCACGCCCAACGTCGCGGATGCGGTCAAGGCGGCGAAGGCCGGCCAGATCGAGTTCCGCGTCGAAAAGGCGGGCATCATCCACGGCGGCATTGGCAAGATGAGCTTCTCGAACGAGCAGCTGCGCGCCAACTTCGACGCATTCGTCGACGCCATCGTCAAGGCGAAGCCCGCGGGCGCCAAGGGTAAGTACCTGCGCAAGGCGGGTCTGTCCTCGTCGATGGGTCCGGGCCTCAAGCTCGACGTCGCGGAAATCCACGGCGCCTGAGCAGCCGACCGCTGACAAGCAACACACGGGGCCGGGAGGGGAAACCTTCCCGGCCCTTTGCGTTTCAGCGCCCCTTCACCAGCGGTGAGGCATACCCCGGATCATGCGCAAACGGCAGCGCCGTGCCCGCACGCATCGCATCCAGCACGGCAGTGAAATCGGTGTGCGCACGCCAGCCCAGCTCCCGTTCCGCCAATCCCGCATCGTAGACTCGCCCCAGGCTCTGCGGCAGCTGCCACCCCCGCGCTGCAAACAGCGCCTCGGCCTCGGGAAACCGCGCGCAAATCACCGCAGCGGCATCACGCTTCAAGGCGGCGGCATCCCCCCGAACGAACGGCGTCGGCGCACTCGCGATATAGAGACCAAAACCCAGCTCCGGCGCCCTCTCAAGCGCCCGCACATGCGCCGCAGCCGCATCTTCCACCGTCAGCCGCCGGTGCAGCAACTCGATGGCTTTCAGGTTCTCCCCCGAAGGCTTGCCCCAAGGCCGTAAGGGCGTATCGTCCTCCTCGGGAAAAAACCGCGAGGTTCGCAGCACCACGCACGCCAGCCCATGGCTCTCGGCATGGAGCCGGCACAGCCCCTCCGCCGCCAGCTTGGTCACGCCATAGATGTTGCGCGGCGCCAGCGGCCCGGTACCCTCGTCCAGCCACACCGCCTCTGGCGCCTGTTCCCGGCGAATCGCATCGCTGATCATCAGCGATGTCGTCGAGGTCATCACGAAGCGGTCATGCCCCGCCGCCTTCGCCGCCTCCAGCAGGTTCAGCGTGCCCGTCACGTTCACATCGATGAAGGCCTGAACCGGATAGCGGGCAATGTCCGGCTTGTGCAGCGCTGCCGCATGGATCACCGCATCAATGCCGAGGCGCATCGCATGATCGACCACGCGCCGATCCGCCACACTGCCCACCACCTGCGTCTCTGGCCCCGACGCCAGATCTAGCCCGGTCACCGTGTGCCCTGCCGAGCGCAGCGCCGGGGCGAGGAAGCGGCCCAGCCAGCCGGAGGAGCCAGTCAGAAGAACGCGCATCAGCCTTTATCCTGCCCAAGATTGGCCCGCGTATAGCACTCCAGCACCAGACTGAACCCGCGCGCATCCGCCAGCCGCAGCACCGCACGGTGCGAAAGAACCGTCCCTGCCGGGCATCCATCCGCGCGTCCACGCTGGCTGGCGAGGCGTTCGCGCCGGAAACCCAGCGGGCGCACCACGGTGCCGAACGGGGTCCGCGTTGTCTCCAGTGCAGCATTCATCGCCGGGGTCAGCCGCGCAGGCACATACCAGTTCTTTGCGTCAGACAGCACCGCGCCGCCGCAGCGCAGCCGCACGTGGCGGAAGGCCACCGCTTCGTCAGCCCCAACACCCAGCGCCGCGCGGGTGGCAGGAGAAGGCGCTTCATGCTCATTGCGGTCCGTTTCGGCCACAATCTCTGCCGGGGCGGCGATCCCCCGCGCGGCGCACCATTGCTGCAGCGCGGCTGTCGCGCTGTCGTTCGCGGCCAGCGTGGCTTCAAAGCGGGACAATGTCGGCGCGCACGCCGCCAGGCTCAGCGCAAGGCCAGCGAGCGCGGCCAAGCGCAGGATCAAATGCCCCCCGGCACCGAAGCGCGCCCAAGTGCGGCCAGCCCATCGATCAGCACCCCGGCGCAGGCATCAAGCTGCGCCTGATCGGTCGAACGGATCACGAAGTTCGCGCCCACGCGGCCTTCGCGAAAGAACGGATAGCTGCCGATCTGGCAGCCATCATGCGTGCGCTCGGTCTCGCGCAGCAGGTCGGCAATTTCGCTCTCGGCTACCCAGCAGCCCACCGTTGCCGAAAGCAGCGGCAACCCGCCCTCCAGCGTGCCCGTAAGCCCATCCAGCATCTGCGCGGTGATCCCCGGCACCCCTGCCATCAGGAACACGTTGCCCGCCTGAATCCCCGGCGCGCCGGAAAGCCGGTTGGGGATGAGATCTGCGCCTTCGGGCACCCGCGCCATGCGCAGCCGCGCCGAATTGATGCCCCCGCGCGTCTCGTAATAGCGGGTAAGCATCGCTTCGGCTTCGGGGTGGATCACCACCGGCACGCCCAGCGCCTCGGCCACCGCGTCCACCGTGATGTCATCATGCGTCGGCCCGATGCCGCCCGTGGTGAACAGGTAATCGTTGCGCACGCGCAGCGCATTCACTGCCTCGATGATCGCGGCCATGTCATCGGGCACCACCCGCACCTCGCGCAAGCGGATGCCCTGCACACCCAGCCAGGTCGCGACCTGGGCGATGTTCTTGTCGTGCGTGCGGCCAGAGAGGATTTCATCGCCGACGACGATGAGAGCGGCGGTCCAGATGCGGTTTTTGTCGGTCATGCGCAACGCGATAGCGCAAACCCGGTGGCGTGCAATGGGGCTTTGCGGCCCGTCAGTTCAGGTTGCCAGTCCAGGTTGCCAGTTCAGGCCGCAGGTTTGTACTTCGCCGCGTCGGTCGTGAATTCGGCATGGCCGAGGCTGCCGAGGTAGCCGCGCACTTTGCCCACCAATCGCTGATCAGCGATGTGCCGCACCACCGGCGTTTTTGCGGCGACGCCATAGAAGCGCATCTGCCCCATCAGGCCAACGCCAACCGCCGCCGCGCGCAGCTTGTCGATCGCGCGGATCTTCACGCCATAGCGCGCTGCCGCCTTTTCGCTGCCATCGCAGAAGTTCTGCATGAAGTAGACCTTGGCGAACGAGCGCTCCAACCGGTCGCGCATCTGGCCCTGCGGCGTTGAGCGATCGACCAGATCGGCCTCCATCGTCGCGCGGAGCAGGCCGCCGCAGGTCGCCTCGTCAAACCCGGCGCGCAGCGAGAGGGCGCGGGCATTCCACGCATCGACGATCCCTTGCGGGGTCTCGGCAAGAAGGTCCTCGGGCAAGCCCAGCAGGAAGCAGCGATAGCGCGAGAGCTCGATCTGGGCGCGCTCCTCGGGCGTGAAGTCCTCGCGCCCATCCTTGAGCACCTTGGACGAGATCAGGAAGTCCGAGATCAGCCCGGCGGGCATCTGGTCCACTTGCGGA
>JBIPOH010000076.1:0-11752 GCA_044379435.1 Novosphingobium sp. | reverse complement strand
CAGGATACGCGCCATGATAACCCTGCATCAGCCACGCCTGCAGTCTTGGCAAGCAAAGCTGACCGCAGCCTGACGCGCGGCGCAGCCGCGGCGGCGATCAGACGCCGACGCGGTCGCGCAGATAGGTGAGGTACTGGCGCATCGCGGCCATCGCCTCGTCGTTGATGGCCAGAAGATCGCGCCGCCGGTCGAGCGGATCGGACCAGCGCCGGATCAGGCCCATGTCGACGAGGCTGCGGATCTGGCGCAGCGCAGTGCTCATCGGCACGCCTGCGGCCTGACACACGCTGGAAACCGGGACAGTCTTGTCTTCGAGCCGGGCCGAGGTCAGATCGAGCAGGATATCCCACATCGGATCGGAGAACAGCGCGGGGTTGAGGAACTGGCCGCGCTGTTCGCGCATCCGCACCAGCTTGCGCGTGATCTTGAGCAGTTCGGCATCATCGACCGGCACCAGCGGCGCAGGCGCGGTGGGCTGGCCAGCTTCGGCAGCAGGCCCGCGCAGGCTGGCGCTGAGCGCCGCGAGCGACCGTTCGCCGCACAGCCGCAGCCATTTGCGCATGGCGCGGCGCAGCGCGGCCGCAAGATCCTCTCGCGAGACAGGCTTGGTGAGGAAATCGGCGGCTTCGTTGCGCATGGCCGCCACCGCGACATCGATGCTGCCGAAACCGGTGATGACGAGCGTGACCAGCGGGCGCTGCGAGGCAAAGCGGGAGGACAGTTCGTCGAGCAGCGACAATCCGGTCATGCCCGGCATCTGCACGTCGGTCACCACGATGCCGATGGTCTCATCCTCGGCGATGGTGCGCAGCGCGGTGCTGGCATCGAGCGCGAAACTGCAATGGTAGCCGAGCAGACGCGCGGCTTCCACGGCCTCTTCGGCCGTCGCCCGGTCATCGTCGACGACCAGGATGTGGCACTGGGCGCTGTCCCGCTCAAGAATACCGATTTCGCTCATGATCTCACTGATTCTGCCCTTGCCTCGGGAAATTACATCCGCTTTGGGTTTTGTTCCCGTCAAAATCGCGCATGTCGAAACATCAGCTCCCGATCAACGCCAGATTGGTGCCAATGTGGCACTGATCCGTGTCGATTGCAGCACTGTAAATGCTTAGGGCTACCGTTAAGCTAGCGCTTATGCTTAGTATTCGATGATTATCTGCCGGTGGGCATTTGCAGGTGATCATTAGGGCGGTGCGCTGAGCGATGGATCTTAGGGGCAGGGGAACATATGGACGGACATGCGGAATCAAAGGTTACGGAATGTCTGCACGAACTGCGCCAGCCGCTTAACGTGATCGGGCTGGCGACGGGCAATCTTCGCGCGGCCCTTTGCCCCGGGTTGAACCGGGAGCAAGCGGACTACCTGATTGCAAAATTGGACCGGATCGACGAGCAGGTAGCGCGCGTGGCGCAGCTTGCGGACCAGATGGCTTCCGCCGCGCACGATGCGCTGACAGCATCCCCGTCGGCCTGAAACGGAGCGCTTGCAATGTATGGCATGACTCACCGCGCGCTTCGCCAGATGATGCTCGACGAGCTAGGCCCGGCAGCGTGGTCGAAAGTCGAACGCGAGACGGGCACTGGCCCGGCCGATCTCATCAGTCTGTGCGTCTATGATGATACCAAGACCGTGGCGCTGATCAGTGCCTCGGCAGTGAGCCTCGGCCTGACATTCGATGAGACGCTGCGCGTGTTTGGGCGCTACTGGGTGCGTTTTGCGGAACTCAGCTCGTTTGGTCCGATCATGGACTTCACCGGGCAGGATCTCGTAACGTTCATCAACAATCTCGACCGGATGCACCGTTCGGTGGTGCTGGCCATGCCCGATGCCAAGGTGCCATCGTTTGTGCTGGTGAACGAGACGGGTGGCAGGCTGCTGGTGCGCTATCGTTCGGACCGCGCCGGACTGGGGATGTTCGTGATCGGGCTGTTTGAAGGGCTGATGGACCGAATGGGCGAGGCGGGGACCGTGGAGGAGGCAGGGCGCGGGGAAAACTCGATCGATTTTGCCATTCACCTGCACACTGCCCAGATAGCTGCGGAGTGATTGGGGATGATGGCTGCAGTCACGATCCGTGAATCGCAGCTCAGCGCGCTGTTTCGCGCATGGATCGTGGTTGACCGCAACCTTTTCGTGTCGGCGGTCGGTCCATTCTTTACCCGGCGGGAGAGCGAGGTCGTGCCCGGCGAGCGGCTGATCGATCTGTTTTCCAGGAATTCCGACCACCTCGATGGTGATGCAGCGCCGCTGGATGCAGTAATCCCGGCGATGGCCGATACGCCCGAGCGGCTCGAACTGTTCTGCCGCACGAAAAACATCCGGCTCGCCGGAATCGTGTTCTCCGACGATGACGGTTATCTCCTCGCGCTCAATATCGTGCCCGAGGACTTCATCATCGAAGGCCAGGGGCTGCATATCTCCGACTTCTCGCAGATCGATGCCTCGGTTCCCGCGCTGACCCTGATCGGGATGCAGCGCGCCATGCTGGCCGAGGCGCGCGAGTCTGCTATCGATCTGGCCAACGCGCAGGCGCAAGCGTTCGACCTGCTCGACAGGACACAGCGCCTCGGTCGCTACATTGTCCACGATCTCACCAATTATCTGTCGATCATCCGGCTCAACGTGGCCAACCTTGCCCGTTCGGGCGGCAACGCGGCTTCGAGCCGTGCGGCCATCGAGGCGGCGACTCGCCATGTCAGTGATCTGGTGCTCTCGCTCGAACGGCTGACCGGGCACCGCGATGTCGAAGTGTCGCCGCTGGCCATTGACCAGACCATCCGCTCCAACCTCGCTTTCCTGGCAGCAGCTTTGCCATCCGATTTCACGCTCGATTTCATCGGCAGCGCAGCGAACGCGGCGGTAAGGGTCGGGCGAACCGAACTTGTTACCATGCTTACAAATGTGATCGTTCACGCCAACGCATCGATGGTGCAAGGCGGCGCCATCACGATATCGACCTATCGCACCCAGGAAGGGCCGGAGCTTGTGGGGCGAGCGGTTCCGGCGGTTCCCGACGATGGCGAATGGATCGTCATCAGGGTCATCGATGATGGACCGGTCCTTGATGAGGACTTTATCCGTCTGGTGCTTTACCCCCATTCCGCCGTTTGGCCGGAAGGGCTGGATGTTCCGCTGCGATCGGTGCGGACCTGGGCGCGATCCACGGGCGGCGATGCATTCATTTCAGCTATGGCCGGTGGCGGCACCGACTTGCGCATTTTTCTGCCGATCTGCGGAGAAGCGGGGGGCGCGGATCACGCTGCCAGGCTGGCTGTGCGCCATTTGGACCTCCAACAGAGTTTGCATCAGAACCGGCGCCCCGGAAGCGCAGCGCGGGTGCTGGTGGTTGAAGACGAGATCCATGCGCTGGATGCCGTGGTGGAGATTCTGCGCCTCGAAGGGTATGCTGCGACACCGGCGGGCAACGCCGCCGAGGCGATCCGGGCGCTTGGCAGCGGCGAGTTCGATATCCTGCTGACCGACGTGATCATGCCCGAACGCAGCGGGGTCGAACTGGCGCATGAAGTGGAAGAGCGTCATCCGCACATCGGGATCATTCTGATGAGCGGGTATCTTCCGGATGAAAGCGCCTTGAAGCCGCACTGGCCCATGCTGCGCAAGCCGCTGGACCTGAGCCTGCTTTCGCAGACACTGGCAGCGGTCCATGCTGCGCTTGGGGCTTCGGGCACGCACTGAAGGCCGGGGCTGGGGGCTTGCGCAGCAAGGATAGCGCTGCTGCCTTTGCGCCCCGCCAAAGCAAATCAAGCGGGCGTGCGCACGGCGGCAATCTGGGCGACAAGAGCATCGACCGAAAACGGCTTTTCCAGAAGCGGCCAGCCCATTTCAGAACCATCGTGCCGTTCGGCGTTACCTGACATCAGGATGATCCGCATTTGCGGATCCCGTGCTGCGGCCTGCCGCACGAGCGCGATGCCATCCTCGCCATTGCCCAGCAGCAGATCGCAAACCAGCACGTCGAACTTCTGCTGATCCAGCGCATCCAGCGCTTCCTGCGTGCCATAGCAGCCCGTGGCGGCATATCCGGTAAGGCCAAGGGTTTCGACAATGCCGCTGAGCAGATCAGGTTCATTATCGACCACCAGAACCCGCAAGGCGTGCGGATCGGAGGCCGGCAGGCTGGCGGGAGGCGGCGGAGTGACCGCGCGTGCGGAAGTCGTCGGTGCTGCCCCGGCGTTTCCGGATGCTGGCAGCAGGATCTGCACGACCGTGCCTTGTGCCCCGCTGCTCAGGACACGGGCTGTCCCGCCATGGTGGGCGGCGAAACCGCCCACGGCGGCAAGGCCAAGCCCCGTGCCGCGCGCAGGCCCTTTGGTCGAGAAGAACGGTTCGAACGCCCGTTCACGCACTTCTTCCGACATGCCCGAGCCCGTATCGCTGACTTCGACCAGCACGAGGGGACCGTTTTGCAAGCTGGCGGGCAGACCTTCGCGGTCGGGGCTGCCTTCGGCGGAGGGGCCCAGCGCGGTGCGGATGGTCAGAACGCCGCGGTCTCCCATGGCATCGCGCGCATTGATCGCCAGATTGACCAGCGCATTGTTGAACCCGGCGGGATCGACCTCGACCATCACGGGGGTGTTGCTGAGACGTACCTGTACATCGATGCCCGGCCCGACCGCTGCACGGATCAGCGAGAGCAGACGCGCAGTCAGGCTGTTGATGTCGGCCTTTTCGGGGATGCCGCGGGGGTGGCGGGCAATGCCGAGCAGCGACCGGGTGATGTCGACACCGCGCAGTGAAGCTTGCGCAATCAGTGCAAACCGGTCGCGCACCGCCTCGCTTTCGGCCTCGCGCCCGCCGATTTCGGCATGGGTGGCAATGATGCCAAGAATGTTATTGAAATCGTGGGATAGTTCCCCTGAGATCTGGCCGATGAGCTCCATCTTGCGGCTGTTGAGCAGCTCGGCCTTGGCCTCGATCATGACCAGACCCTGCGCAAGGCTGACGCTGAGTTCCTCGAGAATTCTGATCTCGTCATCTGCAAAAGCGCCGGTTTCGGCAGAGTAGAGGGTGAGCGAGCCGAAGGCGCGGCCATCGCGCAAGAGCGGGAAGGCGGCAATCGCCTCGAAGCCCTGTTTGAGTGCGGCCTCGCGCCATGGTGCCAGATCCGGGTCTGCTGCCACGGAGTGCGAGACGCAGACCCGGCCTTCGCGCACGGCCCGTGCGGTCGGCGCCTGACCGAGCACGGGATCATCGGTCCGGATGTCGAGCGCATTGATGTAGTCGGCGTGTTGCGTGGCGTGGGCGGTCACGCGGATGCGGGCGGCAGGCCCCGGTTCGCGCAGCCCGACCCAGGCGGAAGCGTAGCCATCTTCGCCGGTCAGGCTGCTGCACACCAGTTGGTGCAGTTCTGAGCGGGACTGTGCATGCGATATGGCGGCATTGACTTGCGCGAGGGCGCGCAAGGCACGGCGATTGCGGGCAATTCTGGCGTTCTTGTGCCACTCATCGGTGATGTCGGCGGCATACCCGATCCAGTATCCGGCATTTCCGGACTTCATGTGATGCGGATAGAACTTGACCCGCGTGACGCGCTCCTCGCCGGAGGCCGTCACCATGCGGAATTGCGTGAAAAAGGTCTCCCGCCCGGCCTGGCCTTCGCGCAGTTCGCGGCGGACCCGCGGGCGATCATCGGCGTGGACGTGGTGCAAGCGCGCTTCGGCAGCCTGAAACAAGGTCAGTGCGTCGCTGCCCCAAACCTGTTCATAAGTGCCTGTGGTGAAGGCGACCTCGCCGGAGGGATAGGCCTCGATCCAGATGCTCTGGTCGATGGCGTTGGCTGCGATCTTGGCAACCTCTATCTGACCCATCAGTTGGGCCCGCACCACGAGGAGCCGGGCTATCCCCCAGACCAGCAGCGCGACAACAAGGCCAGTGACCGCAAGGCGCGGATTGGCGGATGACGTCTGCAGGCCAAACCCGACGAGAACCGCAGCAAAGGCCGCGGCGGCCGGTGGCCAGATCTGCGCGTTGAGGCGCCTGTCAGACATTATCCCGTTGTCCCTTTTCACCTGCTTCGCGGCCGGGTGCCGTGGTCAGGTCGACCCCCCAGTTTCCGGCGTCCTGCCTGCTGGTGCCAAAACCTGATAAGAGAGAATACGCGTGTCGGTTTCGCACGGTAAGCCCCTGTTTTGTGTTAACGCGTTGTCGAGAGGTGATATTGACAGGGCAGAAACGAGCGGGGAACTCGCCCGCTTCTGAACCCAAGGTCAGCGGCCGGACAGACGAGCCGCCCGCACGCAGCGGATACGGTCCTGCCCGGCAAAAGAGATTGGTCATTCCGCAAGGCATGGCTCGCAGGACGCCGATCTTCTGTTCTTGGCACGCCATGTTTTGGGGACATGGGCGCGCAAACCTCCGGCAAAATGTATGCGACCCGAAGGAATTACTCTGAAACCGCTCGCATTTCCGCGAGATACTCATCATCTACCATCGGCGCGGCGCGCCATGAGGAGCGCCGGGTCTGCGTGATGATCGTGCTGCAGAACCGACACCGACCGTACACGAACAAGCCATTCGATTTGATGACCTGATCCGGCGCATGGCGATCAATGGTGCGGCAGATTGCCGCGCCCACGCTGCGGCGCAAGCCGCGGGTGACCCGGCCAGCTGTCCGGCTTGTCGCCTTTTCAGCTGGCGGGGCCTTGCTCATGCATAGGCAGCCGCGATGGTGAAATCATCATTGACCGGCTGGAACTCGCCCGAACTCAGCGCGATCACGATGGCCTGCGCGGTGTTGCGGACATGAAGCTTGGCCAGCACGTTGCGACGATGAATGTCGACCGTGCGCGGGCTGATGGCAAGGTTCGTGGCGATGCGTTCGGTGGTGTAGCCATTGATGACCGCGCCGAGCACCTGCCGTTCGCGCGTGGTCAGCATGGCGATGCGTTCCTTGGCGCGTCCGCCCATGATCTTGGAGGGCTGGTTGCGGCGGCAATCATCTTCGGCGCGGTTGATCGCGAGTTCGAGGAGGCCGGGCTCCGAGGGCCAGACGACGAAATCGGACGCACCTTCGCGAATGGCGACAACGGCTTTCTCGAAACCGGCGTTGCAGGAAAACTCGACCTTGGCTGAAACCGGTGCGCGTTCGTTCCGGTATTTGTCGAGCTGTGCGCGGCAGGCGGATTCATGCCGGATCAGGAACACGACCGGGCGTTCGATCTTGCCGGGAAGCTCGTTGACATCGTTAAACACGACGCAGCGAATGCCCAACGCGCCCAGATTGTGGGAGATTTCAGCGCGCAAGTGAACACTGTCTTCGATGACGTAAACCGCTGATCTATCTTCCATTTTCCCAGTCCGTGCAGAAATTGACTATGAAACCTGCCTAAGTGCGAATACATTATGTTGCCAAGCGGGAACGGTGCCATTGCGGCAGCGACGCCCGCGCAATTAGTGCCAGATGGAGTGAAGTGCCCATTTTGGTTGCAAGTCTGTGCCGCAGTGCCTGCAATCAGCCTTACAGGCGTCGTACGCGTGCGAGATCGAGGCGGGGCTCGGCGATGACGCGGTGCTTGGATTTGACTTCCCACTGCGCATTGCGTTCAGCAAGGTCGCGCATGCGCTGCAGGATCGTCAGCAGGGAGTCGAGGTTGATCGGTTCATCGAAAGTGACACCGAACACCTGATCCATGACCCATTGCACGGTTGCACCCGTCTGGCGGCCATCGGGCAGCTGGATCATGACGACCTCTCCCTCCAGTGGCGGCAGATCGCGGCACATCGCGCACAGGCCGCGCTTCGAGATGTTGCGGATCACGATTTCGAAGGTCGGCAGGCGCATCGAGCGCATCTGGCCCTTCAAAAGGCGGAGCACGCGCGGCTCGCGCGGGTGATGACTGAAAGTCTCCTGGATCATGACTTGCTCCAACAGGCTTGCGCACTGGCCATTGCGGGGGTTCGAGAGGGTTTTGGCGAGCCTGAGGAGGCCACCATGGAATTTACGATGGCACCAGGCCGTCTTGCGGAGAACCTGTGGGGGAGAGGTCTCCCGGCCCGGTGCCCATTCCAGCCATTCATCAGGATCGCCATTCGCTTCGATCCTGATTGCAGTGCTGGTTAATAAGGAGAAGGAAAATGCGCCATATTCATCAGAGCGGAACCATGACTAGGCAAGTTTATTGCAAGGCAATCCACTTCAATTCTGTAATGAACAGAAAGGATTTGAGGTGAGTTTGGTGGTTTGCATCTGCGGTCATCCTTCCTGATCGTTGCAGGATAGATATCGCCGAGGTCTTAACGCTGATTTGGATGCCAAGTAACCAAATAGGCTGATTTTGGGAAAAAATCTGCCCAGCGACAATCAGATGGCGGTGGGCAGATGACGGTGGGGAGCGATTCGCCCGTTCGAACCGGGTTCGAACTCCTCCCTGCCGCGCGGGGCATCTCGTCTTTCGGGAGGAAGTGGCGCGCCCTGCAGGATTCGAACCTGCGGCCACCGGCTTAGAAGGCCGGTGCTCTATCCAGCTGAGCTAAGGGCGCGCAACCAGCGTGCCTCATAAGGCCGCTTTGCGATGGGTGCAAACCGCGTTAGCACCGCGCCCCATGAACACCACACGCATCGCCCGCATCGAAGGCAGCGCCGGGGCGCGCCGCCACTTCCGCTATTTCGATTATCTGATGGCCGCGTTCGTGGCGATCTTGCTGCTGTCCAATCTGATTGGGGCGGCCAAGCTGGCGACCATGTGGGGCTACACCTTCGGCGCGGGCATCCTGTTTTTCCCGGTTTCCTATGTGCTGGGCGACGTGCTGACCGAAGTCTACGGCTATGCCCATGCGCGGCGCTGCGTGTGGGTAGGCTTCTTTGCGCTGCTGTTCATGGCGTTCATGAGCTTCGTGGTGGTGGCGATGCCGCCGTCGGATGGCTGGGGCTGCGCCTCCAGCGGCGATCCGCGCTTTGCCGAGATCGTGGCCAAGACCTCTGCCGGGGCGGTGTGCCAGACGACGTATGATTCGGTGTTTGGCAGCACCTGGCGCATCGTGATCGCCTCGGTCACCGCGTTCTGGGCGGGCGAGTTCGTCAATTCCTTCGTGCTCGCGCGGATGAAGGTGTGGACGGGGGGCAAGTACCTGTTCACCCGCACGTGGGGCTCGACGATCTTCGGGCAGGCGGTGGACAGCGCGCTGTTCTATCCCATCGCCTTCCTCGGCACGTGGGAAACGGCAGACGTGATCCACGTGATGATCACCAACTGGGCGCTGAAAGTGGTGTGGGAAGTGCTGCTGACGCCGGTGACCTATGCCGTGGTCGGGTTCCTCAAGCGGCAGGAAGGGGTCGACGTCTACGATACCGACATCAGCTTCTCGCCGTTTGCGAGCACGGACGAAGCCTGATGATCTACATCGTCCTCAATGGCGGCGCCATTCTGGCGGCGACGCTGGCGGGGCTGATGCTGGGGACGCTGTTTCAGTTCCTCTTGGACCGCCGCCAGATCGGCGCGCGGGGCTGGGCCGGAAGCCTGGTCGTTGCGTTCGTGGCCGAGGCTTGGCTGTGCGCCATTCTTGCAGGCGCGCTGATCCTTGCGCCGCCCAAGGGCGGGGTGTGGACCATGACGATCGGCAGCGCGGTCGTGATCTGGCTGGGCTTTGTGGTGCCCAGCCTTGCGGCAAGCTACCGGATGCGCGCCCTTCCGGTTCGGACGGCACTGGTCGATTGCGGCTATTGGCTGGTGGTGATGCTGGTGCAGGCGGTGGTGCTGCGCCTGATCGGGCTGGTGCCGCCGCCGGTGTGAATTCCTGATCCTCTCCATTTTCGTCGCAGGCGCAAATGGGGAGGGGGACCGCCCACGAAGTGGGTGGTGGAGGGGTAAGAGACCCCTCCGACAGCTCTGCGGGCTGCCACCTCCCCATTTGCACTGCGTGAAAATGGGGAGGATCGTGTGGCGCGGCTCAATCGGCGATCAGGCCGATGGCGAGGTAGATCAGGAGCAGCGAGCCGAATCCGACCAGCGTGCCGACAACCCATGCAACGCGCACCAGCGTGACGTCGATCCCGAAATAATCGGCGATCCCGGCGCTGACGCCCATGATCTTGCCGCGCTGCTTGTTGAGGCGGAAGCCGCGGGGGGCGGCGGGCGAGCGGACGGCGTTGTCCTCGAAGCGCAGGTCGCTCATGCGGCATACTCAGTGCTGGTGTCGGTGTGGAGCGGGCTCTGCGCAGGGGCTGTAACGGTTCCGCCAACGATGCCAAGGGTGAGGGCGAGGGCAGCGGCGGCGCTCAAGAAAGGTGCGGTCAAGTCTCGGATAGTGGTCATGGGGTGATCCTTTCGTGTTCCAAGTTTGGCGCCGTCCAGTCCGTCCGGCGTATGCCAAGAGCTTTGCATGGGGCGTGCCAATTGCGCGAAATGGCGGAAAACTGCGGTTTCGGATTCCGGGCTTAGTGATTTACGCCTAGACGATTGCCAAAGTGTGGGGAAATTTCCCGACTTTCGGGATCAGGCATTCCTGCAATCTTGGCGCTTGCCTTTTGCGGGGCATCAGCCTAGGGGCGGTGCATCCCGACATTGTGAAGGCAAAGTCTGGGCTGGCGCCGAAAGGGGCCGGCGCCAAACCGCTGTCTTTGCTCTGCCGGAGCCTCTGGAGCACGCATGAACGATATCGCACGGATTACCGAGATCGCCGGAGAAGAGGCTGCCAGCCTCGGCTTCGATCTCGTGCGCGTGCGCTATTTCAAGGGCGGCGAGATCGGGGATGAAGAGCATACGCTCCAGATCATGGCCGAACGGCCCGCAACCGGGCAGTTGGTGATCGAGGACTGCGCCGCGCTCTCTCACCGTATTTCGGACCGGATCGACGCGCTCGAGGAAGCAGGCGAAGTGCTGATCGCGGACGCCTATCGGCTCGAGGTCAGCTCGCCGGGCATCGACCGCCCGCTGACCCGCGCAAAGGACTTTGCGAACTGGACCGGGCACGAAGCGCGGATCGAGCTTGCTGAGCTGCTTGACGGGCGCAAGCGCTTCCGGGGTGACCTTGCCGGGTTCGAGCCTGAGCAAGAGATGATTTCGATCGAGGACGAGGGTGTGGTATATACCGTGCCGTTTAGCCTCGTCGCGAATGCCAAGCTTATCCTTACGGACAAGCTGATCGCCGCCTCCCGACCGCTGGACACCAGCGGCGTGGATGACATCGTTGAGGAACAGGAAGACTAAGCCATGGCCAGTGCGATTTCCGCCAACCGTGCCGAGCTGCTCGCGATTGCGAACTCTGTCGCGACCGAGAAGATGATCGACAAGTCCATCGTCATCGAGGCGATGGAAGAAGCGATCCAGAAGTCTGCGCGCAACCGCTATGGCGCCGAGAACGACATCCGCGCCAAGCTCGATCCGCGCACCGGCGATCTGCGCCTGTGGCGCGTGGTCGAAGTGGTGGAAGAGGTTGAGGACTACTTCAAGCAAGTCGACCTCAAGGCTGCCGAGAAGCTCCAGCCGGGCTCGAAGGTTGGCGACTTCCTTGTCGATCCGCTGCCGGCAGTGGAGCTGGGCCGCATCGATGCGCAGTCGGCCAAGCAAGTGATCTTCCAGAAGGTCCGCGATGCCGAGCGTGACCGTCAGTATGAAGAGTTCAAGGACCGCGCAGGCGAAGTGATCACCGGCGTGATCAAATCGGTCGAGTTCGGCCACGTGATCGTCAACCTCGGCCGCGCCGAGGGTGTGATCCGCCGCGATCAGCAGATCCCGCGCGAAGCCGCCCGTACCGGCGAGCGCGTGCGTGCGCTCATCACCACGGTGGAAC
>JBIPOH010000378.1:0-3409 GCA_044379435.1 Novosphingobium sp. | reverse complement strand
GGTAGAGGAGGGGCGCGGCAGCGCGGGTCGGCACGGGGCGGTGCCGGTGTGTCCGTTCCAAGGGCCCTACATGCCGGCGCGATTGCTCCGCCATGCGGCAGGTGCTAGGCGCCCGTCCAACCTTACTGACCCGTTCCAACCCATTCGCACGAAAGCACGATCATGGCCGAAGAAGGCGATATCATCACTCCGCTCGATCTCGATGCAGCCGCAGCGGGTACCCCCGTCCCCAATGGGGAGGATACCAGCCCCGCCATCGGTCTGATCTCGCAGTACATCAAGGATCTCTCGGTCGAGAATCCGAATGCGCCGGAAAGCTACCAGTGGCAGGATGCCCCTGAAGTCGCGATCGATTTCAATATCGGCGCACGCCCGCTCGGGCCTGATGTGCACGAGATCGAGATGAAGATGACGGCCACCTCGAAGACGCCGCAGGGCACCCAGTATGTGGTCGAACTGCTCTACGGCGCGCTGATCGGCATGCGCAACATCACCGACGATCAAGCCCACCCGTTCCTGTTTGCCGAAGGTCCGCGCCTTGTGTTTCCCTTCGCTCGCCGCATCATTGCCGATGCCGTGCGCGATGCGGGCTACCCGCCGCTGCTGCTCGAACCGATCGATTTCAACGGGCTTTACCTCCAGCAGCTTCAGGCCCGTCAGGCCGAGGAACTGGCCGCCGGCACTGCCGGTCAGGCCTGATCCAGCGGGTTTCATGGCGCCTCCGGCCATGAGGCAGATGCCATGAACCTCCTGAAGGCGGCCGGCACGATCGGCGGGCTGACGCTCGCCAGCCGCGTGCTCGGCCTCGTGCGCGATAGCCTGTTTGCCCGCTATGTGGGCGCAGGCTTCGCGTCCGATGCGTTCCTTGTCGCCTTCCGCCTGCCCAACCTGTTTCGAGCGCTCTTTGCCGAGGGCGCGTTTGCAGCTGCGTTCATTCCGATGTTCAACCGCAAGGTGGCCGATGCCGATGGGCGGGGCCTGCCCGATGGCATCGATTTTGCCGAACGCGCGCTGGCCGTGCTGCTGCCGGTGCTGGTCGTGATGACCGTGCTGCTCGAGGTGTTTGCCTGGCCGGTCACACTTGTGCTTTCAGGCCGGTTCAACGGGGTCAGCGCGGATCAGTTTGCCTTCGCTGTTGCGCTTTCGCGCATGACGATTCCCTATCTGCTGCTGATCAGCCTCGTTTCGCTGTGCGGGGGCATTCTCAATTCGCTGCACAAGTTCTGGGTCAATGCCGCCGCGCCGATCCTCCTCAACCTGACGATGATCGCCGCGCTGCTGCTGTTCCATTCCGGCGATCCGCTGATCACCGCACGCAATCAGGCAATCGCGGTGTCGGTCTCGGGCGCGCTGCAGCTGGCGTGGCTGGTCTGGGCCTGCCGCGCGGCGGGGGTGGGCCTGCGTCTGCGGCTGCCGCGCTTCGATGCCGATGTGAAGCGCCTGCTCGCCCTGATCTTGCCTGCCGCAGCCGGGGCCGGGGCGGTGCAGATCAATCTGGTGATCTCCACGGCGCTCGCCGCATCGCTTCTCGCGCATGGATCGGTCACTTTTATCTACATGGCGGATCGGCTGAACCAGCTTCCGCTGGGCCTCATCGGCATTGCGCTGGGCACCGTTTTGCTGCCCACGATCTCGCGCCAACTGGGCGGCGGAGACGAAGCGGGCGCGCTGGAAACACAGAACCGGGGCCTTGAACTGGCACTGCTGCTGACACTTCCGGCCACGGTGGCGCTGGTGCTGTGCGGGGAACCGATTGCCGCTGCGCTGTTCGGCTATGGCCTCTTCACGCCGCAGGACGCGCACTTGACGGCGCAGGCACTTGCGGCCTTCTCCATCGGGCTGCCCAGCTATATTCTGGTGAAGGTGCTCACGCCGGGCTTCTATGCGCGGCAGGATACGGTCACCCCGGTGCGCTATGCCACGATCTCGATGGCGCTCAACCTTGTGCTCAACCTCGCGCTGATCCTGCCGCTGCAGCATGTCGGCCCGCCGCTGGCAACCGCGATTGCCTCCACCGTCAATGTGGCGCTGCTCTATCGCACGTTGGTGGCGCGGGGGCAGTTTGCGCTCGATGCCCGCCTCAAGCGCCGCCTCCCGCGGCTCGCGCTCGCGGCGCTGGCGATGGGTGCGGTGCTGTGGACCACGCAAGGGCTGCTCATGCCCTATGTCCACGGCACGTGGTTCGTGCGGTTTGCGATGCTGAGCGTGCTGGTTTCGGCGGGCGGGCTCGTCTATGGGCTTTGCGCCATCCTGCTTGGTGCCTTTTCGAAGGCTGATCTTGCCCTTCTCCTGCGCCGCAAGCGCGCTTCATCTGAGTGACTCGTCCCATGCGCATCGTCTCGGGCATCCAGCCCACCGGCAACCTTCACCTCGGCAATTATCTGGGCGCGATCCGGAACTGGGTGGCGATGCAGGATGAATGGACGGCAAAGGGCGGCGATTGCCTTTATTTCCTCGCCGATCTCCACGCGATCTCGATGCCGCACGAACCTGCCGTGCTGCGCGCCGGAACGCGCGAGATGGTTGCCGCGCTGGTCGCCTGCGGGATCGATCCCAAGCGTTCTATCCTGTTCAACCAGGCCCAGGTTCCCGCCCACGCCGAATTGCAATGGCTGCTCAACGGCACGGCCCGGATGGGCTGGCTCAACCGCATGACGCAGTGGAAGGACAAGGCAGGCAAGAACCGCGAAGGCGCTTCGGTGGCGCTGTTCACCTACCCGGTTCTGCAGGCGGCAGACGTGCTGCTCTATCAGGCGACTCACGTGCCGGTGGGCGAGGACCAGAAGCAGCACCTCGAACTCGCGCGCGACATTGCGCAGAAGTTCAACAACGACTTCGCTTCCGAGGACGCGCCGGTCTTCACCCAGCCCGAAGCGATCATCCCGCCCGAAGCGGCCCGGATCATGAGCCTGCGCGATGGCAGCGCCAAGATGTCGAAGTCCGATCCGTCGGATATGAGCCGCATCAACCTGACCGACGATGCCGATGCGATCATGCAGAAGGTGCGCAAGGCCAAGACCGATCCCGAACCGCTGCCGGGCGAGCTGGACGGCCTGAAGGAACGGCCCGAGGCGGCGAACCTCGTGGGCATCTATGCGGCGATGGCGGGGATCAGCCAGGCCGATGTGCTGGCGCAGTTTGCGGGCCAGGGCTTTGGCGCGTTCAAGCCTGCGCTGGGCGAACTGCTGGTGGAGAAGCTCTCGCCGATCACCGCGCGCTACCGCGAACTGCGCACCGATGTCGCCGCGCTCGATGCGATTCTGGCCGATGGTGCCGCCCGCGCCCGCGCGCTGGCTGTGCCGACGCTGGAGCGCGCCTACGAGGCGCTAGGGCTGCTGCGCGGTTAACGTCCATTGCTGCATTGATCGCATGATGCGCCCTTGTAACAAATTGCGTCAAACCCCGCGCA
>JBIPOH010000377.1:0-3419 GCA_044379435.1 Novosphingobium sp. | reverse complement strand
GCACAGCTGGATCAGCGCGACCCCGTCAGGCGCCTTGGCCGCCATCGCTGGCAGATCGACATTCATTTCGTCCGTCAGCGGCACCCGGATCGAAGTGATGCCCTGCCGCTCGCCATAGATGACCGTGGTATCCCAGAACAGATCGGGGCACAGGATCGCGCCTTCCCGACCCCACGCCAGCGCAATCGCGCACAGGATTTCGGTCGATCCGGCGCCGACAACGACTTGTGCGGGGGAGACGCCGTGCCGTTCGGCAATCATCGCGGTTAGCCGCATCAGGCCGCGGTCTGCGTAATAGCAGCCCATCTTCGACGTCTCGGCAATCGCGCGCAACGCCGAGGGGGCCGGGCCGTAGGGATTCTCGTTCCGGCTGAGCAGCGCCTGACCGATCTTCGGCCCGAAATCGGGCTCGGCAGCCGGCGTGGCCACCGCTGCGCCAAGTGCGGAGAACGGCAAAGCGCCAAGCCCGCCGGTCAGGCTGGCACTGGCGATGAAAGATCGGCGAGTGGTCTGCATGGGGAGCTCCTTTAGGTCAGGTGGCAAAGGGTCAGAACTTGGCGATCATCAAGACGCCGATAAACGTGAGATAGAGGCCGAACACCCGGCGCAGGATGGCAGGCGAAAGCATGTGCGCCGCCGCCACGCCCAACGGCGCGAACAGAACCGATGTGGCGATCAGAACCGCGGCGGTGGGAAGGTTGATAAAGCCGAGCGAACCCCAGCCGCGCCCGCTCTCCCCCAGCCCGATGACGATGAAGCCGATGGTCGCCGGGATTGCGATGATGGCGCCCATCCCGGCCGCCGTGCCGATCGCGCGGTGGATTGGCGTGCCGCAGACCGTCATGGTCAGGGTGGTGAGCGTGCCGCCGCCGATGCCGAGCAAGGTCGAGAACACCCCCAGCGCGCTGGCAATCCCGGCGCGCGGCAAGCCGGATGGCAGCGCGGCAAACAGCGGCTCGCCCTGCCGGGCAGGCAGCATGAAATAGACCGCAAAGGCCAGCACCCCGGTGCCGAAGATCAGCGCGAGGTGCGCGCCTGAAATCCAGTCGGCCAGCACCGTGCCGACAGCGGTGCCCAGCACCACCCAGATCGACCAGCCCTTGAGCAGGCCGAAATCAACCGAGCCGCGCTTGGCATGGCTGCTGGTCGAGCGGATCGAGGTGAAGATGATCGAGGCGAGCGAGGTGCCCACCGCCACATGCGCCGTCTGATCTGGCGCAACACCCAGCACCGGCAGCAGGAACATCAGCGCCGGGACAACTACGAACCCGCCACCGATCCCGAACAGGCCGCCAGCAAAACCGGCCGCAGCGCCCGCGATCAGCAGGGCCGGTAGCGCGAAGGCGAGTGGGGAGAGGAGGCTCATTCACGCGGAGAATAGGCTCACGGCCCTAATCGCCAAGCGAATTTTTGCAGTGCAGCATGGGGTAAATGCCCCATACGACCGCCGGCTGCCGGGTGGCTGAAGCGGGCGCTTACACGTCTTCGAAATTGGGTTTGCGACGCTCCATTTCGGCCATCACCGCTTCGACCTGATTGCGGCTGCGCATGATCGCGTGCTGCTCGATGCTCTCCTCCAGCAGGATCGCATCGGTCTCACGCTCCCACATGCCCGCCTGAAGGCGCTTGGCCGCGCGGATTGCGTGGGGGTTCTTGTTCGCGATCTGGCGGGCGATGGCGAGTGCGCGCTCACGCGGGTTCTCGTCGAGGTAGGTCGCCAGGCCGAGCGTCTGGGCTTCAGCCCCGGTGAATTCGCGGTTGGTGTAGATCAGCTCGCGCAACACATCGTCGCGCACCAGTCCGCGCCACAGCGCATAGCCGCCCATGTCGGGGACGAGGCCCCATTTCAGCTCCATGATCGCCATGCGAGTGGTTGGATGGACGACGCGGATGTCGGCTCCGCTGGCGATCTGCAAACCGCCACCAAAGCACACACCGTGCACCGCCGCGATCACCGGAACGGGGAGCTTGCGCCACTGCATCGCCACCTGTTGCGGGCGGTTGGAATTGCCATAGGTGCGCTCGGTCAAGCTGGGCTCATCCTCGGGCGGCTTGCGCGAGAAATTCGATAGGTCGAGCCCGGCGCAGAACGCCCGCCCCTCACCCGACAGCACAACCGCGCGCAGGCCCTTCATCCGCTGAAGCGTGCTGCCCGCCTCGATGATGCGCTGAAACATCTCCGGGTCGAGCGCATTCATCTTGTCGCCCCGCACGAAGCGGACTTCGGCGACGCCGTCTTCGCCAAGGTCGATAGCGACGCGGTCATTGGCGATCGTGGTGGCGGTGGCGGACATAGCGATGTGATCCCTCAAGGCGTGGCTTTGACCGCAAGATTGGCTGATCCGCCGCGCCCTGTCCAGAGATGCCTAGGCTAAGGCGGCACGAAGGTTTCGCCCGCGGCAAAGAAGCTCGCGCCATCCATCAAGGCGATATCAGCCCCGGACGCTCAGCATTGCCGCGAGGCGATGGAAATCGTGGCCGAAGCGCCAGTCGCGATAGGATCCGAAGCGGATTAACCGGATACGGTGCTGCACCAGACCAGCAAAGAGCAGCGCAACCTGACAAAAGCCGGGGGCTGCCGCGAGCACAAGATGCGCCCCGGGCGAGACCTGATCGACTGTGCCTTTCACCAGATGCGAGCTGAAAGCCACGACCTGAAAGGCGGCGATCAGGATGGGATAGGTCCGATTGGCATTAAGCGCGACGAGGATAAGCCCAATCAGCGCTGCTGTATCGGCCAGGCCGAAAAACATCGAAAATGCGCTCAGATCATCGATCCCGTCGCTCAGCGTCTGGAACATCAGCGAAGGCGCAACGATGGTGCTGATGAAGACAATGGCCAAGCCACGTTCCGGACCGCCCCCCCAGCACCACATCGCGAACAGCAGGCTGAGGAAAATGATGTTCTGGATATCGACCAGATGGGCGCTGATGAAATCGGAGATCATCGTCGCACCGCGCACCAATCGGCAGCGATCACAATGGGTGCTGCCGCAAGTCTGGCCCCAAATCTTCGATCAGCGCCAACCATATCAGCGCGGACGGCCACATGCGGGGTAGCAACCCGAGGTGGCTGCGGTCTGCACGGGCGCGGTCCAGTCCCGCGCCGAAAGCGCTGCCTTGTCTTCCACCACATCGCTCAGAACCACGGCAGCATTCACGCTCAGGATGACCGTGGCCAGAATGCAGGCGGCAATCAAGACGATCGCAAGGAGCCGGAAGGGCACGGCATGCTCCCCTTCGAGCAGCTTGGGGACAAGCTGCGGCTCTCCCGGCTCCGACTGGTTCTCGGATGGCACGAATGTCCGGGCGTCACCAAGCATAATGCTACCGGTTTCATCGCGCGCCCAAGCCTCAACCAGCAGGAAAGTGCGTGGGGGCTGGGCCGCGCTGCTGGCTGGGGCAACCGGTTGCGGCAG
>JBIPOH010000376.1:0-3422 GCA_044379435.1 Novosphingobium sp. | reverse complement strand
CGATGATCTGATCGACCGGATCGGGCGCGAACACGCGCGCGGGCGGCGCCTGTTTGTCGGCACGGCCAACCTTGATGCGCAGCGCATGGTCATCTGGAACATGGGTGCGATTGCCGCCAGCAAGGCGCCGGATCGCTATGCGCTGTTCCGGCAGGTGCTGCTGGCCTCATCGGCCATTCCCGCGTTCTTCCCCCCGGTGATGATCAAGGCTCAGGCGGGCGGCCGGGTGGTCAGCGAAATGCATGTCGATGGCGGCACAACCGCGCAGATCCTCACGCTGCCCGATGCTGCGATCGTTGCGGGAACCGTGCCCGCCGCCGCGCGCCCGCTGCACATCTACCTGATCGTGAACAACAAGCTGAACGGCGAGTTCAAGCTGGTGAAGCCGCGCACCGTGCCCATCGCCAGCAAGGCCATCTCGCTCAACATGCGCCGTTCTTTGGCGAGTACCGTCGATCTGAGCTATCTCTACGCCAAGGCGCACGGCATCGATTTCAACCTCAGCTTCATCGACAAGGCCTACCCCGCCAACGAAAAGAACCTGTTCGACACCGCCTTCATGCAAGCCCTCTTCGCCTATGGCCGCAAGCTCGGTGAGACGGGCACCTTCTGGTCCAAGCGCCCGCCCGATCAGGACGAATAGCGGGCGGCTCTAAAGCAGGAAATCCGCCGCCGTCACGCCGGTCACGTTCATCAGCTGAATCTCGAAATCGGGCACAGCATCGCCGTCCAGATCGCCGCACACCAGCGTATGCGTAGTGCCGATGGTCCACACGGCGTGAGCGGCGGGGCCGGTGGCGGAGTAGGTGAAGGCCTGATCGAAGGCGCTGCCGGGATCGGCATCCAGCTGGTGCAGATCGATCAGATCGGTGCCCGGTGTGAACTGGTAAACCAGATCGCGCCCCGCGCCCGGGGTGCTTTCCGATGCTGCGCCCAGCCGCACCCGGTCCGCGTCGCTATCATCGCCCAAATAGATCAGATCGCGCCCCGCGCCGCCGATCAGCAGGTCGGCGCCAGTGCCGCCCTCCAGCCGGTCGTCCCCACCCCGGCCCAGCAGCGTGTTGGCGGCGGCATTGCCAGTCAGCACGTTGGTAGCCGCGTTGCCCGTGCCGCGCAGCGCCAGCCCTTCGAGCACGAGGTTTTCGAGATTGTCGGCCAGCTCCCAGCTGATCCGGGACAGCACGGTATCGCTGCCTCCGCCCGCCTGTTCGATCACCGTGTCGCCCTGCGTGTTGACGCGGTAGGTATCGTTGCCGCGCAGGCCTTCCATCGTATCATCGCCGCCGCGGCCATCGAGCATGTTGTTGCCGTCTGTGCCCACCAGCCGGTTGGCCAGCATGTTGCCGGTGGCATCGCTGCTGACGGTGCCAGTGAGGATCAGCGTTTCAATGTTGGAGCCCAGCGTGAAGCTTTCCGAGGCATAGACCGTATCAAACCCGGCATTGGAGTATTCGAGTACGGTATCTCCTGCAGTGACGTAGTAGGTGTCGTCACCCCGCGCGCCGTGCAGCAGGTCGGCCCCGCGTCCGCCATCGATGACATTGGCGCCGGAATCGCCATGCAGCACATCGGCATGGATCGAGCCGAGCAGATCCTCGATGGAGATCAGCGTATCGATCCCGGCAGCCCCGGTATCTTGCGGCCCGGCCAGCCAGAGTTTTACCGTGACACCTGCGCCCGCGCCTTCGTAAGTGGCGAGGTCGGCTCCCTCCCCGCCGTCGAGCGTGTCATTCCCTGCCTCACCGTTGAGGATATCGTCGCCGCCGCCTGCGTGGATCGTGTCGTTCCCCGCACGCGCGCCGAAATAATTGTCGCTGTTGCTCCCGATCAGCCTGTCGTCACCGGGCGTGCCGTTGATGATATAAATCACGCGCGCCAGATTGCGCGAAAGAATGGTGCCAGCGTTCAAGATTGCCTCCCGCAGATCGTTCACCGCACGCAGATGGTGCCAATGTCAGCGCATTATGCCGCCATTAGGTACTTATGCTATGACTTAGCGCAATTTCGCGCACGATCCTCTGGAAAGGGACGCTTGCGCTCAGCCCGTGTGCGCGATGACGTCGATCTCGAGCATCAGCTCCGGCAAGGCGAGGCTCTTCACCTCGACAATGGTATCGGCGGGATAGGGCGGCGTGAAATAAGTGCGCCGCGCCTCCACAATGGCAGGGAAGTTCGCCATGTCGGTCAGGTAGATCGTCACCTTCACGATGCGGCTGCGGTCGCTGCCCCCGGCTTCCAGCACGCGGTCGATATTGGCCATGACCTGCACCAGTTGCGCGCCAAAATCGCCCACGCCGACCAGTTCGCCCTCCGGGCTGATCGCTGCCTGGCCCGAAAGGAAGAGCAGATTGCCCACCTGCCAGCCCGGTGCGATGGCATAAGGCGCCAGCGGATCGGGCTCCATGCTGATCACTTTGACGGTCATGCGCGTAATCTCCCCGGTTGGTTGCAGAGGCGTGTTATCGGTTCTTCGGCAGCCTTCCTGCAAGGCCTGTTTAGCGAGGAAACGCAGATGGCAAGGGCCGGCGCGGCGAAGGGAGCCTGGCGGCGCGCCAATCAGCCCGCCGCCAGCGCGGCAAATTCGGCTGCATCCATCGGCCCGGCGCGCAGGAAGCCCTGAAACAGATCGCAACCCTCCTCGCGCAGGATAGCAAGCTGGCCTTCGCTTTCCACCCCCTCGGCAATCACCTTCAGTCCCAGCGCCCGCGCCATGGCCACCATGGCCGCCAGAATGGTGCGGTCGCGCGGGTCCTTCTCGATATCCACGACCAGCGATCGGTCCAGCTTCAGCGCATTGAGCGGCAGGGCCTTGAGCGCGCGGAAATTGGAGAAGCCGGTGCCGAAATCATCCAGCGCCACGCTCACCCCTTGCGCTTCCAGTTCGCGCAGCGCGGCTGCGCAGGCTTCGAAATCGGCAATGAGGGTCTGCTCGGTAATCTCGATGGTCAGCCGCTCTGGCGGAAATCCGCTTTCCGCGAGCCCCCGGGTCAGGCTGGCGGCAAAATCGCCCACAGCGAAATCTTCCGCCGTCACGTTGAGCGAGAGCCGCAGCGGCGCAGGACCGGCGCCGGGCCAATCGGCAGCTATGGCGAGCGCCCGCCCGGCGATATGACGCGAAAGCTGCGCCACATGATCGCCCCGGTCGGCCACGGCAAACAGCGTCTCTGCACTGATCCGGCCAAAGCCGGGATGCTGCCAGCGCGCGAGTGCCTCTGCGCCGGCCAGCGCTCCGGTATCGATGCGGAACTGCGGCTGGAACAGCACGGCGATCTCGTCGCGGTGCAGCGCGCCGAGCAGATCGCCCTCAAGGCTGGCGGCGCTGCGCCCGCGTGCAGGATGGCTGCCGTCGGCCCATAGTACCCGCCGCCCGCTGCGCCGCTGCAGATCACCCGAGACCTGATCCAGCCGGTCGAGCAGGGCCG
>JBIPOH010000375.1:0-3423 GCA_044379435.1 Novosphingobium sp. | reverse complement strand
TCGCCCTGCGTCTGTGCGCCGTCGCTCTCCGCCCGGGCCATGCGGCTGGGCAAAGGCCTCTGCGCGGGTGCGGTCCCCTCAGGCATAGTAGCGCTTGTACGAATGGTAGAACGCATCATCGCCATAACCGAAGCGCGCCTGCTTGCGCATGTCGACGCGAGTCAGCGCCACGCCTGCCAGTTGCACCCGGTCGTCCGGCAGCAGCCGCAATGCAGAGCGCAGCGCGGCCTCGGGCGTCTTGCGCCAGCGCACCACGAAGACCGAGGCATCGGCCTTGCGCAGCATCAGCCGCGCGTCCGCAATTGGCAGCACCGGCGCGGTATCGATGATGATCGCATCGAACATCTCGCGCGCCGTCTCCAGCATGCGGTCCATCTCGTCGCCGGTCAGCATTTCGGGCGCTTCGTTGCTGCTTTGCGCTAGCGGCAGGATGTTGAGCCCGGTGGCCGGATCGACCACCAGCGCGGCGTCCAGCGGGGCGGCACCCGAAAGCACGTCCATCAGGCCCGGCCGTCCCGCCTCGCCGCGCAGGAACCGGCTCACGCCCTGCCGCCGCAAGTCGCCATCGATCAGCAGCACCCGGTCCCCCGAAAGCGCCATCGATCGCGCCAGACAGATCGCTGTCGTGGTCTTGCCTTCATCCGGCAGCGCCGATGTCAGCGCGATGATCCGCGCCTGCGTCGTGTTCATCGCGATGGAGGCCCGCAGCGAACGGAAGCTTTCCGCAAAGGCCGAGCGCGGGTCCTCCAGCAGCGCTGCCACCGGCACCTTTTCACCGCCGCGCGAAACCGAATCGAGCGTGGGGATCGAGCCCAGATAGCGCACCCCCAGCCGCTGCTCGATATCATCGCCCGTGGTGAGCCCGCTGAAGGTCATCTCCGCGGCAAACGCCGCCGCTACGCCCAGACCCAGCCCCAGCGCGACCGATAGCACCATGTTGAGCACGACGTTGGGGCTTGTCGGCTTCAGCGGCACGGCGGCGGGGTGGAGCAGATCGGCATCGGCCTGCTCGGTGCCCTCGCGCGCGGTCAGTTCCTTGAACCGGTTGAGATAGCTTTCATACAGCGCGTTCGAGGTTTCCGCCCGCTTCTCCAGATCCTGCAGCCCCACCATCGCCGCGTTGTTCTGCGCCAGTGTGCCGCGCGATTGCTGCAGCGAGCCGGAAAGCGAGGCCAGCCGCTGCTGCGAAACGCGCGCCCGCGCCTCCAGGCTAGAGATCACCCGCTGCGTTTCATCCGCAATCCGTGCGTCGATCGCGCCCAGCGCGGCCTTCGCGCGCAGCACATCGGGATGGCGCGGGCCGTAGCGCGCCGTAAGCGAGGCCAGCTCGGTGGAAGCGCTGGCCTGCTGGGCGCGCAATGAGCCGATTGCAGGCGATACGGCCACTTCGCCCACGCCGCCTGCGCTGCCGCCCAGCGCCATCTGCCGTCGCGCTGCATCCAGCCGCGCGCCGTCCTCGCTCGCCTCGGCCCGCGCGGTCGTCACCGCCTGATTGTAGCTCGAGATTTCCTGCTCGGTCAGCGAACCCATCGTGGTCGAAAGCAGGTTGTTGCCGATCCGGTAGCGCTGCACCGCTGCCGTATCGACCAGCGATTGCTGGCGCAGCTGCTCCAGCCGCTCAGCGATGGACGTCGTCGTCTGCCGCGCCTGCTGGCGCTTCGCCTCCAGCGCGCCGGTGGTATACTGCTGGGCGATGGTGTTGGCGATGCGGGCCGCGCGCGCCGGATCGCTGTCTTCAAACGTGATCGCGATGCTGTAGGTCGATCCGATGCGCGTGGCCACGATGCCCTTGCGCAGCCAGGCCAGCGCCGCCGCCTGCGCGCCTGCCGGGCTCTTCGCAAACCGTTCTTCCCGCGCCAGACCCAGCGTCGCGGCCACGGCGGCCAGATTGGCCTCGGAGGTGACGACCGCCACTTGCGTGTCGACATAGCCCTCGCTCGGGATCGCGGCCTGCTGCGGCCCGTCGCTGGCGCTGGTCGGCGCGACGGCTTGCGGACGGCTGTTGAGCGTCACTTCGGCCCGCGCGGTATAGAGCCGCGGCTGCAGCGCCGTCAGGGTAAGGCCCGCCGCCAGCACCGCCAGCATCACCGCCAGAAACACGCCGAGGCGGCGGCGGAACACCGCGAACAGTAGCCTCAGATCGACCCGGTCGGCCGCAGGCGGCGGCACCCTCGGTTCGAAGCCAAGCGCGGGGACCATGCCCGGCACCCCTGCGGCATTGCGATAGAGGCCGACTGCCGTGTTCACCTCTGTTCTCCTGAAATCGCGTGGTTCACTGCGCACCGGAACGGCTGCAGTGAAACCAGATTGGCACAAAAACCCGTTCAGGGACCCAAACCCCCTCGCGGCATGGTTCGAAGACTAGGCGAGGGACTGCGACGGGGAAGGCGAAGCGTATCCGCTGCGGAGGCAAACCTGCGGCAAACCGGATCTATCCGGCGCCATAGGGGCATCGCAGGATCGCTGCGCGGTCTTCACAGGCGCAGTCCGAAGCTTCGTACAGTCCTGCATCCTGCATCGCCGGACTAAGGGCAAATCCGGGTGAATGCTTAAGGATCTATGCATGATTGGCGCGGTGGCAGTGCTTGCGGAATAGTGCAGCGGCGTGGGGGCGGGCCGGGTGCGCGGGCGCATCGGCTGGCCCCGCCCAGAACTGCTCCAAGGTGGAGGATTCGGCAGGAGGGCCGGTGATTGCGCTTTGCGCGGCGCGGCATAGACTTGAAGCCATGGAGCAATCGCCCCGAAAGCATTGGAGATTTCGCATGCACGACAAGCACGAAGGCACCCGCCGCGCCCCGCGCGGTCTTGCGCTGGCCATGGCGGGCGCGCTGGCCGCTTCGGCCGCGCTGCTGCTGGGCGGCTGTGCCGGGGCAGGGGCACCCCCGATCTCCACTGCTGATGTCGCCGTCGGCCTTGAAAGCTACCACCTCGGCGCCGGAGACCGGGTGCGCGTCACCGTGTTCAACGAACCCTCGCTCACCGGCGAATACAACATCACGCCCGGCGGCGCGCTGGCGTTTCCGCTCATCGGCGTGGTCAGCGCGGGCGGCCGCACCATCGATGCCGTGCAGCAGGAACTCGTGGCCAAGCTCGGCGAAGGCTATGTCAACGATCCGCGCGTGAGCCTTGAGGTGCTGAGCTACCGCCCGTTCTACATTCTCGGCGAAGTTAACCGCCCCGGTGAATACTCCTATGCCTCGGGGATGACGGTGGAACAGGCCATCGCCCGCGCCGGCGGCTTCACCTATCGCGCCAACGAAAAGACGGTGTTCCTCCGCCGCCAGACGGGCAAGGGCGAAAGCGCGGTGCCGCTGCGCAGCGCTCAGGTCGCCGTGCTACCGGGCGACACCATCCGCGTGGGCGAGCGCTACTTCTAAGCTGGAACAACCCAATCCCTCCCCGAGCTTGCCTCGGGGAGGTGGC
>JBIPOH010000374.1:0-3447 GCA_044379435.1 Novosphingobium sp. | reverse complement strand
TGGCGCGCATCGCCATCGGCAAACCCGACCCGCACGCGCACCAGTCTGGGCGGCTGGGCGCGCCGTTCCCAGCGGTCTTGCCACACGTCGCGTCCCGTCAGCCGGTCCGGCCCGAAATAGGCGATGTCCAGCCGCGTCACGCCGCCCAGCAGAGGCACGGACTGCCAGCCGACCACTGAACGCCCGCGCAGATCATGCCCGGCCAGCAGCGGCGCGGCATAGAGCATGAGCTGCCCCTGATCGGTCCGGCGCAATCGCAAGATCTGCACCGCATGCGGACCAGCGGCGGCAAAGCCCGGCGCAGTGAAGGTCAGCTCGCCCGGCAGGCCAACCATAGTGATCGTATCACCCAGCCCGCGAATATCGACCAGCGGGCGCAGCTCCTCGAGCCGGGCGCGCAGCAAGGTCTGCGCCGAGACCACTTGCTCCACGGCATCGCTCTGCTGGCGCGATCGGCCATCGAGCCGCGCGATCAGATGGACGACGGCGGCCAGCAGCGCCGAAATCATGGCAAACAGCGCCAGCGCCACCAGCATCTCTGCCAGTGTGAAGCCAGTTTCGCGGCGGGGGCGGGGGGGGAGGGCGAGCGCCGCGATCATTGCCGCGCCTTCAGCGTGGTGAGCCGCGCCAGCACCCGGCCGGTCGCGGTATTGCGCACCGCCACGCGCACGGCGGCCAGCGGCAGGCCGTCCTGCGCGGCAGACGCATAGGCTTCGCTGGTGATCGACCAGGCGAGCCGCCCATCGGTGCCGTTTGCGGGAATGGGCGATGCCGTGCCCGGGACGCTGGCCGCCGCCAGCACCGACCGCGCGAGGAGCAGCGCCTGCCGCTGATCGGCTGCGGCTGCCGCCGTGCGGCCCATCTGCCATACGGAATCGAACACCAGTGCGGCCATCAGCGCGGCAATGGCCAGCGCCACCAGCGCTTCCACCATCAGGAAGCCGCGTTCTGACGGGCGAGGCTGCATGGCTCAACCTCCGTTGCCGCTGGCGCGGGGGAGCGCGCGCAGCTGGCCCGTGGCGGGGTCCACCACGAAGCGCGCGGTATTCGGCTCGGCGCCCAGCACCAGCTCGCCGCCAGTGGCGCTGCCATCGGGATGGAACACGATGCCCGCTGGGCGCAGTGCCAGTTTCGCCTGCCCGGCAGGGCCTAGCGTGATCCGCCGGGTGCCCGCTCCGGCGATCAGCAGCGCGGTACCGCTATCTTCCGCGCTCAGGGTGGCGGGCGCACCGCTGCGCAGCGCCATGGCGCGCGCGCCTTGCACACCATCGGCCAGCGCCTCGCGCGTCGTCCGCTCGCGCACCGCGAGGCGCGCGGTCTCAAGCTGCGGAAAGAGCAGCGCCGCAATAAACCCGGTGATCGCCAGCACCACGAGCATTTCGAGCAGCGTAAAGCCGCTGTCCGCTTGCGCGGCTGGCCGTGTGGCCGGAGGAAGGGTGAAAGCGCGGTGCATCGTTTACCAGTTGCCGAGGTCCTTGGCCTCGCCCGTGCCGCCCTCGGCATTGTCGGACCCCAGCGTGAAGACATCGATTTCCCCGTGCTTGCCGGGATTGGCAAAGCGATAGGGATTGCCCCAGGGATCGGTCAGCGCCGCCGTGTTCGGCAGATAGGGCCCGCGCCAGTCGGCCATGCCGGCCGGCTGGGTGACCAGCGCCTGCAGCCCTTCCTGATTGGTCGCGTAGCGCCCGGCATCCAGCCGCAGCAGCTTCATCGCTGCATCGACGTTCTTGACCTGCACCGCTGCCGTTTCGCTCTTCGAACTCGACAGGTACTTGATCACCTGCGGCCCGACGATGGCATAGAGCAGGCCGAGAATGGCCAGCACCACGAGCAACTCCAGCAGAGTGAAGCCGTTGCGGACGGGGAGGGACTTGCGCGTTTTCATTGTGCCACCGCCAGATCGTTGAAACCGAGAATTGCCGACATGATCGAGGCCACCATGGCAGCCACCAGTACGCCGAGCGAGACGACGATCACCGGCGTCGCGACCGCGATGATCCGCTCTAGCCGGGCAGACACGTCGCGGTCGAGCACGGTGCTGAGCCGCGCGAGCATCTGTCCAAGTTGCGAGGTCTCCTCGCCGGTGCGGATGAAGCTGAGCGCCATCGCCGGCAGCACGCGGCGCGCCGCCAGCGGCGCGGCCAGTCCGCCGCCCTGCCGCACGATATCGGTCACCTTGCCGATCCCGGCGCTCATGTGCCGGTTGGTCACCGTGCGGCGCGCCAGCGCCAGCGCATCCGGCAGCGGCACGCCGCCTTCGATCAGCGCGCCGAGGCTGCGTGCAAAGCGCACCGTTTGGATATTGCGGACAAGCGCCCCGATCTGCGGCACATCAAGGATCTTGCGGTCGAGCCATTCCGCGCTGCCGGGCCGCGCCAGCGCCGCGCGGGCAGCAAGGCCTGCGCCGGCCAGCAGGGCGAGGATGACAAGCCCCTGCGCGCGCACGAACTGGCTGGCCCCCATGACGAACCGCGAAGCTGCGGGAAGCTTGCCCGGCGGGGCGGAGGCGAACAGCCCTTCGAACTGCGGCACCACGAACAGGAGCATGAGCAGGATCACGCCCAGCGCGATCACGCCAAGCGCCGCCGGATAAGTCATGGCAGAGGCGATCTTGCGGCGCTGCTCGTCGGCCTGCTCCAGCATCTGCGCCAGCCGCGCCAGCGCCTCGCCCAGCTTGCCGTTGGCCTCGCCCGCCTCGGTCATCGCGGGGGCAAGGCCGGGGAAGAGATCGGGATGCGCGGCAAGGGCGGCCGAAAGCGGCTGCCCTTCGCGCACGGCTGCCAGCACCTCGGCCAGCCGCGCGCGCAAGGAAGGCTGATCGATGTTCTCGACCGCGATGGCCAGCGCCCGGTCGAGCGGAAGGCCTGCCTGCAGCAGAACGCCCAGCTCGGCAAAGGTATTGGTGACCAGGCGCGCCGGGGTCTTGCCGCCGCGCCGCCGCGCTGCCGCCGCGCCGGGCTTGGCCTCGGCGATCTCGATCGGGCGCGTTCCCGCCTTGCGCAGCGCTGCAATCGCCTCATCGCGGCTGGCTGCCTCGATCTGGCTGGCGACGGCAGCGCCGTTTGGCGCCAGCGCCCGGTACTGGAATGTTGCCACCCCGCTCAGTCCTCGCTCGCGACGCGCAGCACTTCTTCGAGCGCAGTAAGGCCGAGGCGCGCCTTGGCGATGCCGTCTGCGCGCAAGGTGCCAAACCCCGCGCGGGCGGCCGCTTCGGCAATCGTGCGTGTATCGGCGCGGTGGAGGATAAGGCCGGCCATATCCCGGTCGATGCGGATGAATTCGAACACCGCCATGCGCCCGGCATAGCCCGATCCCTTGCAGTTCGGGCAACCCACCGGGCGGTAGAAGGTGCTTGGGTCGCCAGGATGCTCCGCGATCCCCAGCCGCTCCAGCAGCGCCGGATCGACGGCATAAGGTTCGCGGCAATGCGGGCACAGCCGCCGCACC
>JBIPOH010000373.1:0-3458 GCA_044379435.1 Novosphingobium sp. | reverse complement strand
CGTCCGGCCCGTATGTCCTGCGCCGCAAGCCGCTCGGCAAGCTGCTTCCATCGGCCCACGCCGTAGACCGCGAATTCAAGGTCCAGTCCGCGCTGGCCCCCACCGGCTTCCCTGTCGCCGCGCAGTATGGCCTGTGCACCGACGACGATGTCGCGGGCGCCATGTTCTATGTCATGGGCTGCGTTGATGGCCGCACCATCTGGGATGGCGCGATGCCCGGCGCGACCCCGGAAGAGCGCCGCGCCACCTATTTCGCGATGGTCGACACACTTGCCGCGCTGCACAGCGTGGATGTCGAAGCTGTCGGCCTGTCCGATTTCGGCAAGCCCGGCAACTACTTCGGCCGTCAGGTCGATCGCTGGACCAAGCAGTACCGCCTTTCGGAAACCGAACGGATGGAGCCGATGGAGCGCCTGATCGAATGGCTTCCGCGCACGCTCCCCGAACAGACCCGCGTGAGCGTGGTCCACGGCGATTACCGCATCGACAACATGATTTTCGCGCAAGGTGAGCCGAAGCCGCTCGCCGTGCTCGATTGGGAGCTGTCCACCCTCGGTGATCCGCTGGCCGATTTCACTTACCTGTGCATGGCCTGGTCCACCGACAACGGCGGCCGCTCTGGCGTCGCGGACCTCGACCGCACGGCACTCGGCATCCCAGAACTCGATGAAGTCGTCGCGCGCTACTGCGCCAAGACGGGGCGCGACGGCCTGCCCGGCATGGACTGGTATCTGGCCTACAACTACTTCCGTCTGGCCGGCATCATCCAGGGCATCAAGAAGCGCTACCTCGATGGCACCGCCAGCAGCGCCCACGCCAAGGCGATGTCAGACCGCGTTGGCCCGCTGGCAGATACCGCATGGGAATACGCGCTGAAGGCCGGCGCCTGATACCAGTTTCTCCCCGAGCTTGCTCGGGGAGAAGGACCGTCCGCGCAGCGGGTGGTGGAGGGGGAAAGGTGGGCAAGGACACCGCGAAAGGACGAGGATGAACGAACCAGCCGGGCAATTACCAAAACCCCAGCCCTTGGGCCTCGTGCTCGGTGTCCTGCTCGTCGTCTACATCTTCAATTTTCTCGATCGCCAGATCGTCAATATCCTCGCCGAACCGATCCGCCGCGATCTCGGCCTCTCCGATACCCAGATCGGCCTGATGACCGGGATCGCCTTTGCCGCGTTCTATACCTGCCTCGGCATTCCTATCGCGCGCTATGCCGATCGCCCTGCCACCAACCGCGTCGGGCTGATTGCCGGGGCGCTGGTCATCTGGTCCGGGATGACCGCGCTGTGCGGCCAGGCGCAGAGTTTCGTGCAACTGCTCCTCGCGCGTATCGGCGTCGGGGTGGGCGAAGCGGGCTGCACGCCTGCCGCTCATTCGCTGATTGCCGACATGGTCCCTCCCGAAAAGCGCGCATCGGCGCTGGCCATCTATGCGATGGGCATACCCATCGGCACGCTGCTGGGGATGCTGATCGGCGGGCTGCTGGCCGATGCCTACGGCTGGCGGGCCGCATTCATGGTGGTCGGCCTGCCCGGAATTGCGCTGGCTGGCGTGGTCGTCCTGCTGATCCGCGATCCGCGCCGCGCAGCAGCGGCGATCAGCGCCGCAAGCGCAGCCGCGCCGCGCAGGGCCCTGTCCAACCGCGAGGCGCTGGCCGAAATTCTGGGTTCGCGCGCCTTCGTCCTGCTGCTGGCCGCAGGATCGGCGGCGGCCTTCCTCAGCTATGGCAAGGCGACATGGACGACGATCTTCTTCCAGCGCACCCACGGGCTTAGCGCGGGCGAAACCGGCTTCTGGTTCGGCATCTGGGGCGGCATCGCCGCCATTGCCGGAACTTATGCCGGCGGCTGGCTGGCAGACCGGTTCGGCAAGGACAATCGCCAGCACGTGCTGACTGCTCCCGCCATCGGCTTTGCAGCGGCCGTGCCGCTGTCGATCTCTGCCTATTTCATGACCGACTGGCGCTGGGCGCTCGCGCTGCTGATGATCCCCACGCTGCTCAACTCGCTCTATTATGGCCCCTGCTTTTCCAGCGCACAGGGGCTGGTGAAGCCAGAGGCGCGGGCGATGGCGAGCGCAGTCCTGCTGTTCAGCCAAAACCTCATCGGCCTCGGCCTCGGCCCGCTGTTTTTCGGCATGTTGTCAGACTGGATCAAGCCGCTGGCAGGCGGAGACAGCGTGCGCTGGGTGCTCTATGGGGCCGCCGTGATCGGCTTCATCCCGGCCTATTTCTTCTGGCGCGCCTCACTGCGGCTCAACGAGGAACTCGACCGCAAAGGTTCGTGAATGGCGGCGCTCCCCGCTGGATTCGCGAGCGCTTAACCCTTCGACGCTAGGCGTGGCGGCCATGGACAAGCCGGTCGATCCCAAGGCAGTGCTGCGCGGCGTGCTTGCCGAGCTTGGCGGCGTCCGCAAGCTTGCGCTCTCGCTCGCGGCGCTGGTTGCCTTCCTCATCGCTGCATTCCTGCCGCTTCCGGCGGCTTACGAACTGTGGCGCGTGGGCGAAGTGGCCACCTGGCGCGAAGTTCCGGTGCGGCTCGATGCGGTGGAAAGGAAGCGCCCCACGTTCGGCAAAGGCCCCTCCACATGGCGCTACACCATCACCGATCCCGCGACCGGCCAGCCTTACGAAACTGGCGATATCGAACCGGGCGATTTGCCCTTCACGATCATGGGCTGGTCCACCATCGATGCCACCGCCCGCGCCTATCAGGCCAAAGTCGGCCAGACGATCCGCGTGCGCCGGTCAGGCGATGGCACGCACTATTTCCTGCGCCCCGGAAACCGCACGACGATGACCATGCTGCTCGGCGGCAGCGGGCTTTACTGGCTCTGGCTGTTCTCGGTCTGGCGGCGCAGACGGCGCACTGGCTGATCGGCGCGCAATCCGCTAATCGGCGCCGCCATGACCGAGCCCACTCCTCTGACCGTCGCCGCGCTCTACCGCTTCGCGCGGTTCGATGATCCGGCGGCCCTGAAAGGCCCCTTGCTGGCGCTCTGCGCGGCGGAAGGGATCAAGGGCACCCTGCTGCTGGCGACCGAGGGCATCAATGGCACCATTGCAGGCTCGGCAGACGGCATTGCCCGCGTCCTGGATCACATCCGCGCCCTGCCCGGCTGTGCCGATCTCGACGTGAAGTTCTCCGCCGCGCCCATGATGCCCTTCGGCCGCATGAAAGTGCGCGTGAAGCGCGAGATCGTGACCATGGGTGAGCCCGCGATTGACCCGGCAGCCAGCGCCGGCACCTATGTCGTCCCGCACGACTGGAACGCCCTGATCGCCGATCCGGACACCATCGTGATCGACACGCGCAACACGTATGAGGTGGCCATCGGCACCTTTGCAGGGGCGATCAATCCCGAAACCCGCAGCTTCCGCGAGTTCCCCGCATGGTTCCGCCGCGAGCGGCAACGGCTTCTGGGCAGCGGGAAAGCCCCCAAGGTCGCGATGTTTTGCA
>JBIPOH010000075.1:0-11929 GCA_044379435.1 Novosphingobium sp. | reverse complement strand
CTTCGTGATCATCGAACGCAACCCCGATCTGGCCGAGGAAGCCCGCGCCCTCGGTTGGCTGGTGCTGGTGGGCGAGGCGACGCAGGAGGAAACCTTGCGCGCCGCCGGGATCATGCACGCCCGCGTGCTCGCCTCGGTCCTGCCGGATGATGCCGCCAACGTGTTCATCACGCTCTCTGCGCGCAGCCTCAACCCGGCCGTCCAGATCATCGCGCGCGGCGAAGCGCCGACCACCGAACGCAAGCTGTTCCACGCGGGCGCCGACAAAGTCGTGCTGCCCACCCACATCGGCGCGGAGCGCATCACCGAACTGATCCTCTATCCCGCCACCGACAGCCGCATCCACGAAGCCGAACACATGGCGGACGCGCGCCGCTTCCTCCACGATCTCGGCCTTGATGTCGAAGTCGTCACCGCTGTTCCCAAAGGCGCCCTCACCGGCGCGACCGTGGGCGAAGCCGAACGCCGCGGCGCAGGCGCATTCTTCATCGTCCAGATCGACCGCGTGAACGGTCAATCCATCCAGCACCCCGGCGAAGACGTGAACATCGAGGAAGGCGACACGCTGGTCTTGGTCGTGCGCGGCACCCGGCTGAGCGCGGGCGCAATCTTCGGCCTTCCCGCCAAGCCGGTAAAGCAGGGACGCACGTTTGTGGGGTGAGGCGGTCTTGGCCAGTCACCAAAATCGCCGTGAAACTTGGTTGACACCCATTGGGTACAGCCTAGCGTCTCTACACACATTGGGGGCAATATTTCATGCGAATTTTTCTGGGTACCTGTGCGCTACTCGCACTTACAAGTCAGTCGGCGTTGGCCGATTCTCAAGCTGCAACCCCCAGTCCGCAAACGACAGTTGCTACTGTTGCGCCGCAGCAAGCTGCTGTGCTGGAACCAACACCAATTAAGAACATCCTCCGGTCAGGTACCGAAGTGCCTTTGAGCGTCAGGGAAGAGCTGACAACTGAAAAGAAAAAGCTCCGCGTTGGGCAGCGTTTTCAAATGGAAGTGTCTGCGCCTATCGAGCTTAATGGCGTAATTGTCATACCCGCCGGCACTCCAGCCGTTGGCGAAATCACCGAAGTGCGCAACAAGGGCATGTGGGGCAAGTCCGGATATATTGGGGCTCGTGCTGTTTCGCTTCGCTTGGGCGACAGGTCCATCCGTTTGACCGGTACTTTCGATGATAAGGGTGTCACGGGAACGGCAGGCGTTGTCGGCGCAGTCGTCTTTGTCCCGATCGCTGGCTTTTTCATGACAGGAACAAGCGCTAAGATTCCAATGGGTTCTGGAACGAAAGCCTTTCTCGATGAAGATCTGACCTTCAGGACAGTACCCGTTCAATCGCAAGTCATCGAAGTTCCGGTGGCAACACCACCTGCTGCCGTCGCACCGGTATCACCCCCGCAAGCGCCAACCACAGTCGCTCCTGCGCCGCCGCCGAAGTAACCGCATTACTCAGCAGGCATTGTATCAACTCGGCAGCGCTGGAACAATCTTTGGGCTAGCGCCCAGCCCCTCACCCATGCGCACCGAAATGGTTCGCAATCGCCGCTGATATCCGCAGGTTCAGCGCGTGCGCCCGCTCGATGGGATCGATGAACCGCGTGCGGATCGCGCCATAGCCTTCCGCCCGGTTGTCCGGGTAGTCGGTCGGCTCGTTCACCGGGAAGTCCTCGATTTCCGGCTCGATCACCGGATAGGCGCGCCGCAGCTGCGCCAGCGCCTCGTCCACCCGCAGCGAAAGGATCATCTCCAGCACATCCTCGCGGCTCACGTCGTTGGAGCGGCTGAACGGCGGCACCTGCACCGCGCGCAGGAACATGTGCATGAGCAGCGACAGCCGCAGCGCCTGAAGCAGCGCGATGGTGCGGCGCTGCTTCTCGGTCGCGGTATTGCGGACCTCTCCCCCCAATGGCTCGTGAGGGATCATTGCCAGCAGCCGGTGCAGCTTCATCCAGTCCACCCGCAGCCGCGATGCCAGCCGCCGGAAAACGCCGGCACGGTCGTCCTTGGTGAGGTATTCCGCCAGCGCGAGGCACGCGTCCTCAAGGCTCGTCTCGGTGCCGCGATAGGGCCGGCTCGCCCAGTAGGCCGAATTGAACAGCTCACCAAAGCAGGCCACCGTCTTGATCGAGGCAAGGCCATTGGCCGCGCGCAGCAGCCGCACCAACTGCCGCCCGCGCGGGGATCTGCCCAGCAGTTCGGCCACTGCCTCGGTCTCCTCGCCCGCCGCGATGCCTGCACCCGCGATCACGTTCACCGGATAACCGATCTGCTGCAGGATCGCATTGTGCGGGATCGCGCGGATTTGCCTGAGGCTCATCGTACGGTCGCTGGCGATATCCGATTGCCGCCGCGAAACTCGGCTGCCGGTCGTCTTGAGCATTCCCAGCCCGAACGCCGTGACGGCCCGCGCATACGTCACGCTCTCCAGCTGCTCGCGCTGCACCCGCCGGATTGCGCGGTAGAAATCGAGGGACAGATCGGTGCGATCATAGAACGGATCGGCCTCCGCCTCTGTGCGCAAGGCCTCTTCCGCTTCGATGATCCGCGTCAGCGTGGCGAGCGCGAGGTATTCGCTGCGGAAAAACAGATACCCGTCCCCGCCCTGAAAGCTCGCTTCCGCCTCCAGCGCGATCTCTGCTTTGGCAAAGCGGCTGCGTGCCCAGCGGCTCAGCGGCCAGGTCAACCGGTCTTCCAGCCCTGAGGGATGCGCCCCGCGCCCCATGCTCTCGCCGTGGGTGTTGAACACCAGCGCCGCCACATCGGTCAGCCCCGCCGCTTTCATGGCGATCGCCAGCCGCCCCTGCAGGCGTTCGATGGCCAGCGCCGCCGGGATCTGCCCCATGAAGCGCCCGGCGTCCGAAAACCCGGTCTGGATCGCCAGCCGCCCGCGCAGGCGCACGTATTGGCGATAGGATTCCTCCGCAAGCAGCGCCTCGATAAACCGCCCGCCATGCTCCAGCGCCGCTTCCGTCTCGAACAGCGGAGAAACGTCAACCTTGCCGTCGATCCCCAGCAGCCGCGCGAAATAGAGCGCCGCGAGCACCGTCTGCGGCTGTTCGCATTCGGCGATCAGCATCCGGATTGGCGCATCGGCATCAATGTGGTGAAGGATCTGCGCCATCACGAGGAACTGGCGCATCGCGGTCGAGGTTTCGATGGCCAGCGCGGCGAAATTGGCGCGCAGCGGCTTCACCTCGGCCAGCAGTTCGCGCAGCTTCGAAAGGGCGCTCTTGCTGGCAAGGTCCATCGTGCCTTCGGGATCGATCCGCCGCCTGAGCGCGTTCAAAAGCTGCGAGGCATTCACGCGGAAGTGAATCCACCCCATCCCCAGCCCGTCTGCCCGCATCGCCCCGGCCAGCACGGCCAGTGCAATCGCATCATCGCCGTCCGCTGCCTTCGCTTCGGCTTCCAGCGCAGCAATCACGGGCGTGAGCGACAGCAGCTTGTCCGGATGCTCCGCCGTCAGCGCATTGGCCGCCGCTGCCAGCGCTTCGGGTTCCGCGCCCAGTCCGGTGAAGCGCGCTGCCATATCCGCTGCGTGGGCCGCCGCGCCGCGCAAGGTGACCAATAGCGCGTGTTCAGGTCGCACTGCCGCCAGCTGCGCGCCATAGCTTTCCAGCCGCCGCGCCTTTTCCTGCAGCCGATAGGCAACGGAAGTGGACCACGAAATGTCGGTCCGCCCATCCATGTCATAGCCGACCCAGCTGGCAAACCGGAACGGCAGCGGGCGGAAATCGAGCCAGCGCCCCGGCCAGCGCACCCGCGCATGGGCCAGCAGTGCCGCGTTGATCCGGTCGCGCGCCGCGCCCGCGCGCTCAATGGCGGCCAGCGCTTCGGCGTGTTCGTGATCCAGCGTCACCTTGGGCGCAGCGCCCGGCACCTGGCACACTGTCGCCGCCATCGGATCATCCGCGAGCGCCGCCTCGGCCACGGCATCGGATTCGGCGGGGCTCAGCAGAAAAGTCGGGTGCGCGGTGAACACGGCGTGGAGCAGCGGCCGCTCCCAGCGGCGGCGGAATTCGGCGAACCCGTCTTCCTCATTGAGCAGCGCCGCGATCCGGCCAAGGTTCTCTTGGCGGTCGGTCGGCGCGACCAGCGCGCGCAGCCGCGAGGCGCGCGCCTGCAGCCCTTCGCACTCCAGCGCGGCGACCAGCGATTCCATTGCCGACAGATCCAGCCCGCCGCTTTCCAGCTGGCGCGAAAGATCGTGGCTCAGCTGGAAAACCGGATTGAACAGCGGGGTTTCGGCGGTGCGCGCATGCAATTGCTGCAGGCGGTCCCTCAATCCATCGATACCGAGATTGCTGTCCGCCATGGGTCTGGCCTTCCCCGCCTTGCGCCGCACTATTGCCGCAACGCCGCTGCCGCGCGCGCTGCTGCTTCGATTGCCACGGCATCGGGCGTGCCCTTACCGACCACCCACGAGCCGCCGACACACAGCACGGGGCCAAAGCCCAGCCATTCCGGCGCACTTTCCAGCGTGATCCCGCCCGTCGGGCAAAACTGGCACTGATGAAACGGCCCGGCAAGCGCCTTCAGCGCGGGCAGCCCGCCTGAAGTGACAGCGGGAAAAAACTTGAAATGCGTGAGGCCCAGATCCAGCCCGCGCATGATATCGCCCGCACTGGCCACGCCCGGCAGGAAGGGAATGCCCGAGGACACCGCCGCCGCGCCCAGCCGCTCGGTCAGCCCCGGCGAGACGATGAACTCCGCCCCCGCATCGATCGAAGCCTTGAGCGTGGCCGGATCGGTCACCGTGCCGGCGCCGACAATCGCGCCTTCCACGCTACGCATCGCGCGGATCACGTCGAGCGCGGCAGGCGTGCGCAGCGTCACTTCGAGGACGCGCAGCCCGCCTGCCACCAGCGCGCGCGCCACGGGCACGGCGTGGGCCACGTCCTCGATCACCAGCACCGGAATGACCGGGGCCGTGCGCATGATTGTCTCGATGGGCTTCATGGGAACTCGCGTCGCTGGTTGGATCGCCCTCAGACCTACCGCGCGCAGGGCCGCCATGCAGCCTGCAATCGGCGCTACCACCCCATCCGCATAGCTATTCTTCGGCACGGAGGTGAGGGATGAACCAAACCCCGCTCATGCTGAGCCTGTCGAAGCATCATGCGCGGCGGTCGCGTCAGCACCCTTCGACAAGCTCAGGGTGAGCGGGTTTGGTCGTGGGGCCGAGCCAAGTTCACCCTCAGATCGCGGAACTGAAGCTGCGCTCATCGGTGCGATAGGCATCGAATACCGAGGCTATCGCCCGCGCATAAGGCGCCGCGCCCGGCTCCAGCCGCAGCCAGCCGCGCTCGCACGTGATCAGCCCCGCTGCCATAAACGGCTCCAGCCGCGCGCGCGCCGCGTTCAGCAGATCGGGCTCGATCCGCGCCGCGCCCTTGCAAAGCAGCGCCTCGATCACTGCTGCGCGCCGCGCGTCCTCGGCGGTCGTCTCCAGCCCCTTGTGCCCGGCCAGCTGGTCCGCGCCGATCAGCATCCGGTATCGTCCGGGGTTTTTCTCGTTCTGCACCATCACGCCCGGCATCTCGCTGATGGCCGAGGCACCAAGCCCGATCAGCACGGGCGAGGGATCGCTGGTGAAGCCCTGAAAATTGCGCCGCAGCGAACCATTGCGCGCCGCCACGGCCAGGCTGTCATCCGGCCGCGCAAAATGATCGAAGCCCACTGCCTGATAACCTGCATCCATCAGCTGCCGCGCGCCCATCGCTGCCATGCGAAAGCGCCCGCGCTGGTCCGGCAAGTCCGATCCATCGATCCGGCGCTGGCGCGGGATCAGGTGCGGCACGTGGGCATAGCCGAACAGCGCGATCCGCTCGGGCGCCATCGCCGCTGTCTGCGCCAGCGTTTCCGCGAGCACGTCATCGGTCTGGTGCGGCAGACCATACATCAAATCAAAATTGATCGAGCCGACTTTGGCCGCGCGCAGCCCTTCGACCGCGCGCTCGATCATTTCGATCGGCTGCACCCGCCCGATGGCTTCCTGCACCGCCGGGTTCAGCGTCTGCACGCCAAGGCTCACGCGCGTTACGCCGATGCCCCGGATCGCGGTAAGCCAATCGCGCGTGAGGGTACGCGGATCAAGTTCGACCGAAAGCGCCGGCCGCACAAAGCGGAACCCCAGCACCAGCGCATCGATCAGCCGCACGAATTCTGTCGGCGGCACGGCATTGGGGCTGCCCCCGCCAAAGGCGATATGCTCGATCCGCACCGAAGGATCGAGCATATCTGCCACCAGCGCAATCTCGCGGTGCAGCGCCTCAAGATAGGCGGTCAGCCGGTGGCGCTTGTTGGCCGCGCCCGTGTTGCAGCCGCAATACCAGCAGATTTCCTCGCAATAAGGGATGTGGAGGTAGATCGAAACCGGGCCGCTCAGCCGCTCCAGCGCTGCCCGCTGCCGGGCCTCGAAGCTCTCCTCCACGAATTCTGCCGCCGTGGGATAGCTGGTGTAGCGCGGCACGGGCCGCGCCAGCAGCTCGGGATGATAGGTCCAGTCGGCGAATTGCTCCGCTGCAGTCGGTTCGCTCATAGCCCGGGGTCCTCTTCGCTATCATCTCCAGTGCAGCAATTGCCCGCCGCAAGACGCCCCCGCATTGCGCTATGGCAAATCTTGCAATTCTGGTTGTCCGAATCGTGATTTTTTGTTGGCAACTGGATCGGCGCGTCGCTGCCGCAAATCGCGATCATCACGGGGCGCGGGGCGGCCTGCGCCGGGATCGCCAGTTGCAGCACGGCCAGCGCGCTGAGCAGGGCGAACGTGCGCTTCATAGGGGCTCATCCTCTTCGATCAGGATGCGCGCCGCCGCGCCATCGAGATCGCTGAACTGCCCACCGCGCAGCGCCCAGAAGAACGCCGCCAGCCCGGCCAGGCCCATGCCCAGCGCAATGGGGATCAGGATGAGGATCGAGGTCATTTCGCGGCTCCCGCAAGGCGCAGCGAATTGCCCACCACGATCAGCGAGGATGTCGCCATCGCAATCGCGGCCATCAGCGGCGTGATCATGCCCGCCATCGCCAGCGGCACGGCCAAGGCGTTATAAATGATCGCGGCGGCGAAGTTTTCCCGCACCACGCGCATCGTGGCCCGCGCGGCGCGCACTGCACGCGGCAGGGCGAGCAACGAATCCCCGGTAAACACGAGATCCGCCGCCTGCCGCCCGACATCGCTCGCGCTGCCCGGCGCGATAGAGGCGTCTGCGGCTGCCAGCGCGGGGCCATCGTTGATCCCGTCGCCCACCATCAGCACGCGCTTACCCACCCCCTGCAGCCGCCGGATCGCATCGAGCTTGTCCGACGGAAGCGCGGCTGCCTGCCCGGTGAGGCCAGTTTCGCGCGCCGCGACCATGACGGCCGCCGGAGTATCGCCCGAAAGGATCGAAGCTTCGATGCCCAGCGCCTTGAGGCCCTCCAGCGCCGCGCGCGCATCAGGACGCAGCCGGTCAGCAAAGCCGATCAGCCGCACCGGCTGCGCGCCGATAGCCAGCGCCGCTGCCGTGCCGCCGCTCTGCGATGGCCGCCCAAGCGAGACCGCAAAACCGCTCCAGGTGCCGGAAACCCCGCGCCCCGCCGTCTCGCGCACGTGCTGAATGCTCGCCGCCCGCACGCCGCGCGCCGCGAGCGCCAGTGCCAGCGCCTGCGACAGCGGATGGCGGCTGTGGCTCGCCAGCGCGAGCGCGACCGCAGCTTCCTTATCCGAAAGCGCATCGAGTGCGGCGGCATCGGGCAAGGGACGGCCCATGGTCAGCGTGCCCGTCTTGTCGAGCAGCACGCGGTCCACGCGCGCCAGCCGCTCGATGGCAGAGCCATCCTTGACCATCACGCCCTGCTTCAGCAGCGCACCTGCCGCCACGACTTGCGCCACCGGCACCGCCAGCCCCAGCGCGCAGGGGCAGGTGATGATCAGCACCGCGATCCCCACCACCAGCGCCTCATGAAACGAAGCGCCCGCAATCAGCCACCCGGCAAAGCTCAGAGCCGCCAGCGTGTGCACGGCGGGGGCATAGAGCCGCGAGGCGCGGTCCGCGATCCGCACGAAAGCGCTGCGGCCCTGCCCGGCAGCTTCCATCGCCTGCGCGATTTCCGCGAGAGCCGTGCCCTGCCCTGCTGCCGTCACGATCACATCAACAGGCCCATCGAGATTGAGCATTCCGGCCAGCACGCGCTGCCCCAGCCCGGCAGGCACCGGCGCGCTCTCGCCCGTCAGCAGCGACTGGTCGAACCGGCCAGTCCCGCTTGCAATTTCGCCATCCGCCGCCAACCGCTCGCCCGCAGCCACGCGCATCAGCATCCCCGGTACGAGCGCCGTGGCCGCCGCCCAGTGCAGCGCGCCGTCCGCGCCCACCACCATCGCGCCGCTGGCCGCCTGTCGCAGCAGCGCTGCCACCCCGGCGCGCGCGCGGTCGCGCATCATCGCATCGAGCGCGCGGCCCGCCAACAGGAACAGCAGCAGCATCAGCGTACCGTCGAACCAGGCTTCCGCGCCGCCCGTCAGCGTTTCAAAGCAGGAGAGCCCCGTCGCCAGCGTCACACCGATGGAAATCGGCACGTCCATATTGGTGCGCCCGCGCCTCAGCGCCGTCCACGCCGAACGGAAGAAGGGCTGACCGGCATAGAGGATCGCAGGCACCCCGATCAGCGCCGAAAGCCAGTGAAACAGATCGCGCGTGCTGCCATCCGCGCCAGACCACACGCTGACCGACAGCAGCATCACGTTCATGCACGCAAAGCCCGCCACCGCCAGCGGCGCGAGCAGTTCGCGCGTGGCCGAGGGCGGCTCCAGCACGTCCTCGCGCGGCTCTGCGGCAAAGCCTGCGCTTGCCAGCGCCGCCACCAGCGCAGGGATTTGCGCCTCTGGCGTATGATCGACCGCAATGGTCCGCGCCGTCAGGTTCGCCCGCGCCGAGGCAACCCCCGGCACTGCGGCCAGCGCGCGCTCTACCTTCCCCATGCAGCCCGCGCAGTGCATCCCCGGCACGGCCAGGACGCTGCGCGCAATTTCGGGGACGAGCCTTGCTGCAGCCGCGTTCACAGCGCGTTTTCCTCGGCATGCCACACATGGCCCATCGCGCGCACCTCAACCGCGATGTGCCAGCGGCCCCCAGGCAGCGCCGCTTCATAGACACCCGGCGCAACTTCGCGCGGTGCGAGCGGCATGGATGCCTTTGCGCCCAGCGGATGATCCGCCCGCCCCCGCACCGCCGCACCCGTCAGCGGCCGCCCGCTCGCATCGCGCAGCGCGAGGCGCACCGTGCCCTGCTCGCTGCGCTCCAGCGCCATCGTCCAGCCCAGTGCCTTGTCGGCCGCCGCCGCGCCCAGCAGGCGGTTGAAGCCCTGGCTGGCGACATAGGAGTTCTCCACCAGCGTCCCGCTGAAGGTCGCGGTCGCAAGGTTGGCGAGCAGCAGGTTCACGCCAATCACCACGCCAAAAAAGCCCGCCATCACCAGCGCCATATGCCGCCCGGTAAAGGGCCGAACCGGTCTTGCCTGAAGCTTCGCCATCATTCGTGCTCCCCATCCTCGCGTTCGTTCTCAGGTGCTTCGAAATGCGTCTCGCGGCGCACGGCGCGGCCTTCGCTGTCCAGCGGCGCCGCGCTCAGCACGAAATCCTGCTCCCGCGCAGTGCCCACCGGAACCACGGCATAGAGCCGCACTTTGGCCGCACTATCCGCCGGAACGGCCACGTCGATGGTCGTCCGCGCATCGCCCGGCGCCATGTCATCGGTATAGAGCATGGCCCCCGGCAGCCCCTCGGCGGCAATGCGCAAGGTGCGCGGGCGGTCCTGCATATTGCGCAGCGCCAGCGTGAAGGCGTTGCGCACGGCGCCATCCGAAAGCTGCACGAACTCCGGGTTGCGCTCGCGCGCCACCGAAAGCGTCAGCCGCTCGCGCGCGCCCAGCATGAACAGCAGCGCAAGGCCGATCCCGCTCCACACCGCGAAATAGGCCAGAGTGCGCGGGCGCAGCAGCACCTTCAGCACTGGACGCGCCGGCTCGCCCTTGATCTCGCGCTCGGCGTCGATCAGCGTGCAATAGTCGATCAGCCCGCGCGGACGGCCCACCGAGGCCATCGCCTTGTCGCAGGCATCAACGCACAAAGCGCACGTGATGCAGCCGATCTGCGGCCCCTCGCGAATGTCGATGCCCGTGGGGCAGACCGCCACGCACTGCTTGCAGTCGATGCAGTCCCCCAGCGGATTCTCAGCCCCTTTCGCTTCCTTGAGCGATCCGCGCGGCTCGCCCCGCCAGTGCCGGTAGGTCACGGTCAGCGAGTTTTCATCGAGCATCGCGGCCTGAATGCGCGGCCAGGGGCACATGTAGATGCACACCTGTTCGCGCATGAAACCGCCCAGCCAAAAGGTCGTGAACGTCAGGATTCCGGTCGAGGCATACGCCACGGGCGCGGCTGTCCCAGTCCAGAATTCGCGCTGCAGGCTCGGCGCATCGGCAAAGTAGAAAATCCACGCGCCGCCGGTCACGAAAGCGATGCCGAGGTAGACGCCCCATTTGAACATCCGCCGGGCAAACTTGGCCGGGGTCCACGGCGCAGCATTCAGCCGCAGCTGCGCATTGCGGTCCCCGTCGATCAGCCGGTCAACGTGCTGGTACAGGTCGGTCCACACCGTCTGCGGACAGGCATAGCCGCACCACGCCCGGCCCACCGCGCTCGTCACGAGGAAAAGCCCGATGCCCGCCATGATCAGCAGCCCGGCCACGAAGTAGAACTCCTGCGGCCAGATTTCGATGTCGAACATGTAGAACCGGCGGTGCGCCAGATCGACCAGAACCGCCTGTGCGGGCGCATATGGCCCCCGGTCCCAGCGGATCCACGGCGTGCCCCAGTAGACCACCAGGCACACGGCCATGACCAGCCACTTGAAGCGGCGGAACGGCCCGTCGATCTTCTTCGGGAACACCGCCGTCCGCTTGGCATAGAGCGGCAGGGGAACATTGGGATCAAGCGCGTTCATGAGGGTTACTGCGCCGCCCCCGCAGCCGGAGTTGCCGGATCAGCAGGCGCAGCCTCGCCCCCGCCCAGCGAGTGGACATAAACGGCCAGCATCTTGATCGTGACGGGATCGAGCCGCCCGGTCCATGCGGGCATCACTCCGGCATGGGCATTGGTCACCGTCTCGGTCAGGCCCGCGCGGTCGCCGCCATAGAGCCATATCTTGTCATTCAGCCTCGGCGCACCGACGCCCCGGTTCCCTTCGCCGCCCGCGCCGTGGCACACTGCGCAATTGGCCTCGTAAATCAGCGCGCCGCGCGCCGCAGCCGCGCCCGCAGGCTCCTGCTTGCTCAGCACCCGCACGTGGCTCACCACGTCCTGCACTTCAGCCGCCTTCAGGATACCGTCGCGCCCGAAGGCGGGCATCAGGCTCGCGCGGGTCGCGTCGTTGCCCGGCTGGCGGATGCCGTGGACCAGCGTCTGCTCGATGGTTTCCAGATCGCCGCCCCACAGCCAATCGTCGTCGTTGAGGTTGGGATAGCCTTTCCCGCCCGCCGCACCCGAACCGTGGCATTGTACGCAGTTCACCTTGAACGCCGCGTGCCCGCCCTCGATCGCTGCGCGTTGCAGCGCGGGATTGGCGGCCAGCGCGGTGATCGGCGTCGCCGCAATAGTATTGCGCAGACCCTGCCGCGCGGCCTTCTCGCGCGCCACGTCATCGGCCAGCAAGCCCCGGCTGCTCCAGCCCAGCGTGCCCGCACTGGCGGAATGGAGCATCGGGATCGCCGGATAGAGCACGACATAGACCAGCGCGAACACGCAGGTCGCATAGAAGGTCCCCAGCCACCAGCGCGGCAGCGGCGTATCGAGTTCCTCGATCCCGTCCCATTCGTGGCCCACCTTGGCGGTGCCGGTGGCGTGATCGATCATTTTTGCGGACGTGGTGTTGTCATGCGTCATCGCGTT
>JBIPOH010000372.1:0-3468 GCA_044379435.1 Novosphingobium sp. | reverse complement strand
AGCATCGGGCGTGCCGTGGCAGTCCTTGCAGCCAATGGAGACGGCATTGGCCACTTCGCCGTAGATCAGGCCGTTGCCATGGCTATCCTGCGCAAAGTGGCAATCGGCGCACTGCATGCCCAGCTGCGCGTGGATATCCATCATGTGGACCGACTTGCCCGGATTGTCCGGCCCCGCATCCACAAACTTGCCCTCGCTGCCTTTCCGCCACTTTTCGGGATCATCGGGCGAGACGATGTGCGCCGTGTCGGTGCCGTAGGTCGTCATGTCGCCCTGATCGTCGAGCAGGTTGCCGCGCCGATCGCGCTTCAGGATCGCGCGGAAGTTCCAGCCGTGGCCGTGATAATCGGCGAACTGGGTGTCCTTGTTGTCCTTGTTGAGGTCATAGACGTTGCGCAGGAATTCCACGTCGCGCCACAGCCCGTGGGTGCTTGCGCCCTCCGGATTGCGGTCGAGCACTTCGCGCGCTTCGGCCATGTTGGGGTAGAACTGCTTCCTGAAGGCCTTCTCCCATGCCGCATCGGTCAGGCCTTCGGGCCTCGGCGCGGTGTTCTCCGGCCCCGACCACATGCGCGGCGCATCGGATTCGTAATCCCACATCGTGTAGCCGAGGAACGAGTTCAGGAAGATATTGGGCTGGTGCATGTGGCAGTTCATGCACTGGGCCGTGGGGATGGCGCGGGTGAAGGCGTGCGCCAGCGGATGGCCGCGTTCGCGGTTTTCCATCGGCACCGGGCCATCTGCCGCATGACCCGCACGGTCGAGCCCGGCGGCTGCGTGGGCACTGGCCTGGCTCAGCTTGTGCTCGTCCATCGTGCCGTGCGGCGCGGCGCCCGTGGCGGGGGAATAGACCAGTTGCTGGGCCGAAGCGGTGGCACGCGCGCAATCGCCTTCGCGGTCTGCGCTCTCCTCGGGATCGGAGGCATCGCCGCCCCGATACTTGCCGTGGCCGCCCAGCACCGTGCCGCGCACGCGGTCGTGGCCTTCGTGCTTTTCCGCGTCATAGGTGCCGTAAGCGCCCTTGCGGTGCTCACCTTCGCGCAAGGAATTGATCGCGGGATCCGCCGTGATCGTCTGCCCGTCGCGCCCACACTTTGCATAGTTCATGCTGTGGCGCGGCTCGCGGTCGTTGGCGTAGATCACATGGCACGAAGCGCAGCCCGAGGAGCGATAATCACCCGGCTGATCATTGGTGCCCATCTGGAACAGGAACGGATCGTTGAGCCGCGTCTTGTGGATATTGAGAACCGGAATCGCGACGCGCAGGCCCGTGGCGGGGCCGCGATTGGATTGCTTGAGGTCAGGGCGGCCCGGTTCTTCCAGCCGCTGGATCAGGCCGGTGGAATTGGGCAGGCCGATTTCGGGGAACTGCGGGTTGATCGTGCGGCCGCCATCCTCGAACACGCGGAAGATGTCGCCCGGCGGGATCGTGTGCCACTTGGGCAGGGGATACAGGATCGGCAGCGCGCCGCGCGCCTTTTCCGCCGGGGTCACGGTGCCCCACATCGGCTTGCCATCGGGGCCGATTTCCTTTGATGCCGACTTGAGCAGCGCCGGCTCGCCGCCGCGCGTAAAACTCTCGCCGAACATGTAGTTCTTGAAGGGCACGATGCCGTTGTTATAGGCCGCGCCGCCCCACAGCATCGCGCCGGTTGCCATCAGCGAGCGTTCGGACGCCTCGATGATGGACATGTGGCAGGCCCCGCAGGAATCGCGCGCGACGCGGTAGTCCGAGGGGTTCACGAAGCGGATGAAATCCGGGCTTTCCTTGGCGAGCAGCGCGTAGGAGCGCTTCGGGTTCGCCGAGCTGGGCCAGTTCCAGCCCACCGGGAACCTAGGCAGGACATGCGCGTCCTTCATCGCGCCGACATAGTCCATCGAATGCCGGTTCCAGCTGCGGTCCGCCACCACCTTGGTGTTGCCGCCGTGACAATCGGCGCACGACAGCACGACCGCGGGGCTCGCGTGCATCGTGCGGTGATCGCTCTTGGTGTGGCAGCTTACGCACCCGGCGTTCTGCTTGTCGACATAGGCCCATTGTTCGGCCGCCGTCTCGCCCGGCTGGCCGCGCGGGGCGGGCGGGGCGCGGGTGTGCATGATCTTCTGCGCGACTTCCTCGCCTGAGGCCCACAGCGCCGTGGGCACCAGCAGCGCACCGATCAGCAATCCCAGCCAGATCAGCGCGGTCTTGGCGTTGGCGCGAGGTACTTTGTGCATGGTCTGGCCCATCAGAACGAGAGCGTCGCGTTGGCGAGCACGGAATAGAATTGCCGCCCATGACGGCGCTGATCGAACAGATCGCGGAAGCCCTGCCCGGCTTCGAGCACTGCCCCCGAAAGCCGGAAGACGACGTTCTGCGCCGCCTTGGGCCGCCATGTGGAGGAGAGCGAGAGGTCCCAGCCGATCGTCTTGGGGATCGAGCCTTCGTTGCGCAGCACTTGCAGAACCTTGGTGGTGGCGAACCACAAGTGATTGGCATTGGCCGAAACGCGCAAGTTGGGCGTCAGATCGAAATCACCGCCAAGCCCAGCCAGCACCGTGCCCGGATTGATGAAGTTCGATTGGCCCTGTTCCTTGGAGGAACGCAGCGAATTGAGGATGCCATTGCGACCATTGACCGAGATGACGCGCCCGCCGCCCGCGAAGGGAATCGTCTGGCGGATCCAGTATGAGGTATCGGCCCCGGCGAACTGGGGGTTTTCAAAGATGGCATCGAAGCCGGTTTCGGTGCGGCTGTAAGGATCGCTGTCGCCGCTGGCATAGAGGCCCGAGAGGCGGATGCGCGCCCAGTTGCGATCATAGCTCAGCTCGCCCGCCGCGAAGAACGCGCGGATGCGCGCCGGCTCCCCGGTCAGGTAGTTGTTCCGATCCTTGCCGAACGCGCCATAGACCTGGCCCGTCAGGTTGAGCCGCCCGATATGCCCGTCCACCCCGTAGCCGAGATAGACCACGTCATACTTGCGAGGGCGCAGATCGCCGAGCAGCGCGGGGCGCACCGGAAAACCATTGGCATCGGTGATGACGCGCGTGTCGCGGTTGATGTTCCAGGTGGCAGAGACCACGCTGGTGAGGCCGATGAGCGGGAAATCCTGCCGGTAGAGGTTGGCGGTGAGGATCCAGTCCCGCCGCAGCGGCGCGGCAATGTTGTTGAGCCCGGAATTGGTTTCCTTCTCGATCCGCCAGAACGCCGCCACGTTGAACTGCATGCGGTTGTTGTCGCGGTTGCCGAACAGGCGCACGCCCAGCTGGTTGTCGTTGAACAGGAAGCCCCGGAAATCCGACTGGAACGGCTGGATGCCGACGCGCAAGCTGACGAAATCGAACCGCGAGGTATCGAACCGCCCGATGTGATAATCGATGAAGGCTTCCTGCAGGCCGATGAAGCCATCGGTGCGCTTGGTGCCCTTGGAGGGCTCAACGAACAGCACGCGCCGCTCGGGCACTTCGACGTGGTTGATGTTGCCTGCA